>NZ_JAMYQY010000015.1:0-176753 GCF_040321125.1 Mesorhizobium sp. M0518 | reverse complement strand
GGGGGAGATTGGCAGCTTCACCGCATCGCTCCCTCCTGGACCGCCCACTTGCCACCAGCCTCGCCTTTGGTGTAATCGCTCCGCACACTCGAACGTCTTGAAAGGAGGGCTCACGTGTTTACGTTTCATCGTCACCATCGTCAGCGTGGCCCGATTTCTGCCCTGCGAGCTTGCTTGCAGGGCTGACCAGGGACGGTCCGGGTTTTCCCGCTTCGATTTTTTGGTCTGCCCTTCGTGGTGTTGCAACGCCGAGCCTGATGGCCAGCCCGCGCACCGTCAAAGTGCATTGAACCGGACTTTTCCTCCGGCAAGACCAGAGAAATCAAAATGGCCCTGATCAGCCTCAAATCCCTCGGCGTCACCATGAGTGCGCCGCTGTTTGCCAATCTCGACCTCACCATCGGCTCCGGCGACCGGCTCGGCATTGTCGCCGCCAATGGCCGCGGCAAGTCGACCTTGCTGAAATGCCTGACCGGCGAGATGGAGCCGACCTCCGGTGACATCACCCGCACGCGCGGCCTGCGCGTCGGTCATGTCGAGCAATCCGTTGCCCCGGCCCTTCTCACCCGCAGCTTCCATCAGGTAGTGGCCGACGTCTTGCCGCCCGAGCAGGCTGAAAGCGAGCTGTGGCGCGTCGACGTGGTTCTCGATTCACTCGATGTGCCGGAGCCCATGCGCGAGCGGCCAATGCAGGCGCTGAGCGGCGGCTGGCAGAGACTGGCGCTGATCGCCCGCGTCTGGGTGACAGATCCGGACGTGCTGCTGCTCGACGAACCGACCAACCATCTCGATCTGGCCCGCATCAGCCAGCTCGAAACTTGGCTGAACACGCTGCCGCGCGAAGTGCCGGTCGTCATCGCCAGCCACGACCGGGCCTTCCTCGACGCCACCACCAACCGGACGCTGTTCCTGCGCCCTGAACAGTCGCCGGTGTTTGCTCTGCCCTACTCCCGCGCCAGACAGGCGCTCGACGACGTCGATGCTTCGACGGAGCGCAAGTTCCAGCGCGACATGAAGGTGGCGCAGCAATTGCGCCGACAGGCGGCCAAGCTCAACAACATCGGCATCAATTCGGGCAGCGATCTGCTGACGGTCAAGACCAAGCAACTCAACCAGCGGGCCGAAAAACTAGAGGAAGCGGCGAACCCGGCGCATCGCGAGAAGTCGGCGGGTGCCATAAAACTGGCCAATCGCGGCACTCACGCCAAAGTGCTGATCACGCTCGACGACGCGGCTGTCGAAACACCCGACGGCACACTGCTGTTTCAGACCGGCAGGCGCCATATCTGCCAGGGCGACCGCATCGTGCTGCTCGGCCGCAATGGCGTCGGCAAGTCGCGCTTCGTCACCTTGATCCGCAATGCCATCATCGAACCGGACACGTTGCGGAATGTGAAGGTGACGCCGTCGACCGTGCTCGGCTACAGCGACCAGGCGCTGTCCGGCATCAGCGGCGACGACACGCCGCTGGCGCTGGTCTCGCGGCGCTACGATATCGGCGAGCAGCGCGCACGGTCGTTGCTGGCCGGCGCCGGCGTGGTCATCGAGATGCAGGAGAAAAAGATCGGCGTGCTGTCCGGCGGCCAGAAGGCGCGGCTGATGATGCTGGCGCTCAGGCTCGCCGATCCCAACTTCTATCTGCTCGACGAGCCGACCAACCATCTCGACATCGACGGCCAGGAAGCGCTGGAAGCGGAACTGCTGGCACATCAGGCAAGCTGCGTGCTCGCCTCGCACGACCGCTCCTTCATCCGCGCCATCGGCAACCGCTTCTGGCTGATCGAGAAGCGGAAGCTCACCGAAGTCGAAGACCCGGAGGATTTCTTCCGCTCGGTGGTTGAAACGGCAGGATGAGGCCACGGAGTCGACTGGCATGTAAATTATTTGCTTACAGACCTTGTTTTTTGTAAGCAATCTGTTTACATATACCGATGATCAAGTCCTTCAAGAACAAGGCGCTGTCGGACCTCTTTCAAACTGGAAGACCGGCAAGATCGACGCCAAGATGCACAAGCGCATTCTTGTCCGGCTTGACCGCCTGGAAGCTTCGGAGAAGCCGGAGGAAATGAACCTTCCCGGCTTCGATTTCCACCCGCTGAAAGGCTTAGATCCAATCCGCTACACGGTCCACGTCAACGGTCCGTGGTGCATCACATTCGAGTTCGACGGCAAGGACGCCGCCCGCGTCGATTTCGAGCAATATCACTGAGGCGGCCAGACTGGAGAAGTTCGACTTATGACCGTGCACGAGCCGACGCGTCCTATTGAGCGTTGTCCCTCCCACCCGGGAGCGCTGCTTGAGGACATTATCCCGGCAACTGGAAAGACCAAGGTGGAAATTGCAAATCTGCTCGGGATCTCCCGGCAGCAGCTCTATGACATCATCCGCGAAAAGAAGCCGGTTTCGCCGGCTGTGGCCGCTCGCCTCGGGAAGCTGTTCGGCGACGGAGCCGCGATCTGGCTTCGAATGCAAGCGGCTTTCGATGCCTGGCACGCAGAGCGTGAAGTTGATGTTTCAGCGATCCCTACGCTCAGGGTTGCGTAGGTCCGCACGGCAGCATTCGGACAGACCATCAGACGCCGCGATAAAAAATCTCGACGGTCTGTCGGATAGCCTCAGCCCGTCGCGTCCTTGGGATGCCGACACGATGATGCCGGCGCCAACCCAGGGAGAATTATCATGTCGGTTCTTTCATCCATCGGTCGCGTCGCAACCCGATATGCGGCAGCGCGCGCTCGTCACCGCAGCGAGCGCATCCTGCTTTCACTGCCAGCCTCGCTGCGCAAGGATATCGGCTTTCCGGACGTCTTCGACGCGCAAAACAACCGTCGCTATTGACGCCGAATGTCACGAGGTGCTGGTCAGTCATGCGTATCGCCTGAAAGCGGCGTCGCCTGCATCGATACGCGCTTCTCGAAAGCGTCGAACCAGCGCGTCAGCCGCGCCCGTGAGCGAAAAGGCGGAAGGTGGCGGAACGCCATCCAGGACAGCGTCGTGGCCAAGGCTATATGGCCGACATGGAGCGGTGCCTCGTCGTCCAGCGTGCTTTCGATCCAATCGTAGCTCGCCTCGATCTTTTCCCGGTGTCCGTCGGCGAGAGCGCTATAACGCAGCTGTTCGGGTCTTCTTTCCGTCTCCCAGCGCAAGGCTATACCCGTCTGAGCCAGGCCTTGGGCAACCGACTGCAGCCGCAACGCCTGCCAGCGCGCCTCGCCGCCCTGCGGCAGCAGCTTGCGGCCGTCATGCAGTGTGTCGAGATAGGCGCAGATGACATCGGAATCGAACATCGGCGACGCGTCGGGCCGCAACAGCACCGGCACTTTGCCGAGCGGATTTTCGGCGTAGACGCGAGCATTGCGCAAGGTCAGACTGGTCTCGTGATGAATGACCTCGAGCCGATCGGCAATGCCGACCTCATGAGCGAAGACGAGCGCCTTGCGCGCGAAGGGCGAGTGAGTCTGATAATAGAGGATCATTGTCGTCCCGGGGTTGAAGAGGCGTTCGCGTGATCCATCTGTTCTAGCCCGCGAGCAGCGAGAATTGCGCTCTGATTGGGGGCGGTCGACGCAAGTTCGTTTCACGTCTCTCGTTCAGCTGCCGGCTGCCTGGCCAGTCCAGGGCCGGTCGGCCAAAAAAAATCTCCCGGCCATGTAGGATCGCCGCCGCCTCATCCGTCCTTTGGCTCGCAAGGCCAAACGCAAAGAGGAACAACAAATGACTGACCAGACCCCCGTTCAGCCCGCGGCCAAAGTGCTCGGCGGATTGACCCCCTATCTGCAGTTGGATGGCGCCTTCAAGGCTGCCGAATTCTACAAGAAGGCCTTCGGCGCGGAGCAGGTCTTTGCCTATCCGGCGGACGAAAAAGGCCGCACCATGCACATTCACCTCTACATCAACGGCTCGACGCTCATGCTCTCCGATTTCTATCCGGAAAACGGAATGCCCGCCGTCAAGCCGCAGGGTTACACAATGCAGCTTCACCTCGGCAGCGACGATATCGAAGCCTGGTGGAAGCGCGCCGTCGATGCCGGCTGCGAAGTCGCCGTGCCGCTCCAGGTCATGTTCTGGGGTGATCAATGGGGCAATATGCGCGACCCGTTCGGCGTCGAATGGGCGATGAACGCGCCGGTGAAGAAAGCCTGATCTGCCGCCGATGGCCCGAGCCCCTCACCGGCCAGCGCCGGTGAGGCCCCGTGAACTTCCAGGAGGAGATCCAAAATGTCCTATGTCGATGGTTTCGTACTTGCCGTATCCAAGGCAAAACTCGATGACTACAAGAAGCTGGCCAACCTCGCAGGGCCTATCTGGAGGGAACATGGCGCGCTCGCCTATGTCGAATGCATCGGCGACGACGTGCCCTATGGCGAGGTCACGTCCTTCCCGCGTGCCGTGCAGGCCAAGGACGACGAGATCGTCGTCTTCGCCTGGGCCGTCTATGAGTCGCGGGAGAGCCGCGATGCCGTCATGGCCAAGGTGATGGCCGACCCGCGCTTGAAGGCCGATTGGGCGGACATGCCGTTCGACGGCAAGCGCATGATCTTCGGTGGCTTCAAGCCATTCATTGAGCTTTGAGCAGCCGGTAGCGATTAGAAGAAGCCTCAGCTTCGTCATCCTAGGGCGAAGCAGGAGCGAAGCTCCGTCGCGAAGCCCCTAGGATGACGACGCGGGTGCTTAGGCCAATCTCTAAGGCCACGCGATCAGCTAGATAGCGTTGCACTAATCCAGCTTGTCCAGCAACGGCTTGAGCCGGTCTCCATAGCGCTTCCACAGATCGACCGACCCCTGATACATCGGCTGGCGCACCTGTGCGGCTGAAGCCGTGCGAACCGGTCGGTCGGTTTCGTGGAACGATAGTGCCGCATCGTCCCAAGGCAGGCCGAGATGAGCGATCAATGCCCGCGTCTGTCCGTCCTGGTCGGCGACAAAATCCTCGTAGCGTACATCATGCACGACGCCCGGCAGCACCGTGTGCCAATGCTTCATGATGTCGGTGTAGAGATTGTGGAAGTCGGCGAGCTCGCCGAGATCGTAGCCATAGCGATGGCTGTCGCCGCGGAAATGCACCTTGTAGATCGACAGGCAGGTGGCCGCCGCATCGCGCGCGCAGTGGATGATCCTGGCCTTCGGCATCATCATGTGGATGAAGCCGACAAGCAGGAAGTTGCCCGGCATTTTGTCGGTGACGTGGCGCATGTTCGGATAGCGGGCATGCAGCATGTCGAGATAGGCTTGGCCGGCCTCGGCAAAATCCGCATCGCCCATATCCGATACGCCCCAGGGGAAGCCACCCGGCATGGTCGCCGGGAACTGCCTGCCGACCGCCTTCTTCAAGATGCTGAGCTCGCCTGCGCCATAGACCTGCGGATGGCTGGCAATGATCTGCTCGACCAGCGTCGTGCCCGAACGCGGCATGCCGACGACGAAGATCGGCGTGTCGTCGCTGATTGAGCTGGGCCTGTGCTTCTCGAAGAAGCCGGCATCGAAGGTGGCCTTCATCGCCTCGAACTCGGCCCGCGTCCTGGCCTGGTCGTAGTCGATGCCTTTGCGGCGGATCGCATTGCCTTCGGCGAAATAGTCGAAGGCCCGGCCATAATCCCTGAGATCGTCATTCGCCTTGCCGAGTCCGAAGGACAGCTGCATGCGTGCCAGGCTGTCCTGCGGCGCTTTGGCATGCTGGGCCTCCATGCCCCCAAGCTCGCTGTCGCGCTCCTTCTGGCGCTTGACCTGCGTCAGCATCAGCCAGGCTGTGGCCATGGCGGGGTTGATCGCCAACGCCTGCCGGAACAGGTCGGCCGCCTCGTCGAGCTTGCCCTTTTCCATCAACCCGACGCCGAGCCCGTGCAGCAGGTCGGCATCCTTGGGCCGGATCGTCAGCGCTTCGCGGAAGACAGCCAGCGCCTCATCCAGCCGCCCGGCTTCCTGCAGGGTTTCGGCAAGCCCGATGCGGGCGCGCACATGAAATGGGTTGCGTGCAACCGTGCCGCGATAAATCTCTTCGGCCTCTTCGAACTGGCCGACCTGTTTCAGCGATGAGCCGAGATTGTCGCGCGCCGCGAGCTGGTCCGGCCGCAGATCCACCGCGCCGCGGAAGAAATCGATGGCCGCAGCAGGGCGGCCGAGGTCGCGCATCACCGTACCGAAATTGTTGAGGAAATCGGGATTCGTCGGCTGCAGGCTCACCGACCGTTCGATGAGATCCAGCCCTTCTTCGCTGCGCCCGGTCTGGTGCAGCAGCAGTCCCAGGAAATGCGCCGCGGCCGCATGCTTGGGCTGACGCGCCAACACCTGCCGGTAGATCGTCTCAGCCTCTTGCCGGCGCCCCGCCTGATGCAGTTGCAACGCCTGCTGCACATACTGGTCGAGGCCCAACGGTGGCTGTCCGCCTGCGCCAGACCTGGCTCCCGCACCCGCCGCTCGTCTTTGATCTCTGTTGATGGGAAACCTGCCGTGTTTTATCCGCCTGTGGCGATCTAGGCCATCGGCGCCGCAGGTTCAAGCCTTCGCTTGCTGTCTCGTCCTTTCGTCGGTGCGGAAAGATCAAATCAGGCGATTGGTCTCGGCAACCTGCCTGGCACGCCGAACCGTTCCATCGGTGTCGGCGATCCTTCGCTTTGCCGCCTCGTCACTTCTGACAGTCAGCCGCGGCGACAGGACAACCATCGGCTTTGCCATTACCGGCTTTGCGACCGGCGTGATCGTTACGGGGGTGCCTATTGGCGTCTTTACGGACATCACGAGGTCTCCTTCTTCAATTCACAAGAAAAATGAAAATACCGGGAGAATTATTCCCGCTAAGCTTCAAACAGTTTTTGAATTGTATGAATTTGTATCATCATTTTTCTGATAGTTACAGCGCGCAATTTTTTGAATGAAACCCAATTTTATTTTAAAACGCCTTGATTAAATTACAACAAAGGCCTATCTGTACAGGATCGCTTTGGGCCAGAATTGGCATCTCGCGGCGTCAGAGGTTCTCGACCCGCCAATCTCATTCCAAATCATCGATACCGAGCGCGCGGCATATTCGCTCCGCGCGACCATTCTCATTCTTCGAAAGACCGACATGAACACCGGAACCGTGAAGTTCTACAATGGCCAGAAGGGCTTCGGCTTCATTCAGCCGACCGATGGCGGCAAGGACGTCTTTGTCCATGTCAGCGCACTGGAGCGCGCCGGCTTCCCCGGCCTCGCCGAAGGCCAGAAGCTGCAGTTCGAGTTGGAGCGTGACACCAAGGGCCGCGAGTCGGCCGCCAATTTGCAATTGATCTGATCCGGCCGAATTCGATGAACGCTGACCACGGATGTACTGGCAGCTCTCGAAAGCGGCTTATTTCCAGCGACTGCCGGAAATAGGAAAGCGGGGCTCGTCCCCGCTTTTTTGTTTTCAGGACCGCTGCTTTGCATAGGTAAGACAATGCCGGACCGCACCACCCACTCCATCGCGCACTTCACCGCACCTTTCGTGCTCGGCGGACTGGAAGGGCAGCTGCCGGCCGGCGACTACGACATCGACCACGACGAAGAGCTGATCGAGGGCATGTCGCGGCTTGCCTGGCGCCGCGTCGCCACTTTCATCCATCTGCCGGCAAGGGCAGCGGAAAACCCGCCCACCAGCCAGCTTGTCGCCATCGATTACCTCGAACTCGAAACAGCGCTGAAGCGCGACAGGGAGAATGCAGCATGATCCGTTTCCAGCAGAATGCGCGCCCGCGTACCGACACGCCCGCGCACCAGTTTTCGATCGGTCAGACCGTGCGCATGAAGAGCCGCACCGGCCTCGTCCAGAAGACCGCCGAACTGTTCCAGATCAAGAGCAGGCTGCCGGTCAAGGATGGTTCGCCGCAGTACCGCATCCGCAGCGAGCAGGAGACCTATGAGCGGGTCACCACCGAAGACAATCTCGAACCGGCAGATCCGGTTGTTGCCGGCAACCCGCTTATCTGAGACCCCACCGCCAAGCCAACACTGAAGCAGGAGCACGACATGTCCAAAGGTCAACAGCGAAGCAACCGCGAAACGCGCAAGCCGAAGAAGGACAAGGTCGTGGCAAAGCCCGCCTCCCCGTTCGGCTCCTCGGTCAAGCAGGCGGAGAGCAGCCTGAAGCCGAAGTCGAAGGGCTGACAAACTGGAGGGCGCGCCTCGTGCGTCCTCTCCGTCGTCCCTCTGTGGGGGACGAATTGACTGAACAGGCCCGCGCAATGCTCTGCCACGGAGGCGCGCTTGAATTTCGTCATCGAGTTCTACCGGTCGCGCGACGCCGACGAAGCCACTCTCGACAAGGTATCACTGGAGGCGCCGAACCTGCGCGCCGCGCTGCAGGGCGCCACCGCGCTGTTCCACACGCTGGCCATGCCGCAAATCCCCGATCGCCTGCGCATTTGCGACGACAATGGCAGCGAGCTTTATGCCGGCCCGGCCGACGGCGCCTATCCGGTTTAGAGCAGCGGTGCTGCCCAACGACTCCATTAAAGTTCACGTAAGATCGAGGCCCTAAGATCCGCCTGAACCGGGCCGCTGCCGCGATTGGTGGCCGAGACGTTGCGGGCGACCACCCACGATCGCCGCTCATACCAGGAGGCAGGAGGCGCATGGACAGGTCGCGCATCATCGTGACGGCGGTGGTGTTGGCCATGCTGGGCGCCATCGTGCCAATCGCGGCTATGTTTCATCTCGCTTGGATTCAGGCCGTCCAAAAGGAACATGAGCGGCTGCAGCTGTTCGCCAGCCGCGCCATCGCCAGGGCCGACATCTCGCTCAAGGATGCCACCGCCGCTTTGCGGCAGATCGACCAGTTCACCGGCATCCGCTGTTCGGCGGACCATATAGCCCGCATGCGGCAACTCACCATCAACACGCGCCCGATCGAAGAAATGGGCTATTTCGAAAACGGCCTGCTTAAATGCTCTTCCTGGGGATCGACCGAAGCGCGCGTTGCGCAATCCACCCCTGACTTCACCACCAGGGACGGCATTGCCGTCACCGCCCGCATGCAGCCGGTGATGAGCGAGGACCATTTTCTGATGGCGCTGCGATACAGGGATCACAACGTCCTTGTCGATCCGGTACGCTTTGTCGACGTCATCGTCGATCCCGGTGTCCAACTCGCCTTGACGACGCAAACGGGCATCCTGCTTGGAGCACTAAACGGCCCTGATCCCGCCCGCGTCGAGAAGATCATCGCCGGCCCCAGCAAAGGCATCGATGACGATCTCCTGTTTGCCACGGCGCGCGAGACGGGCTGGATCGCTGTCGCCACCGAACCGACAAGCCAGATCCTGGGCAGCGTTCGCCAGCAGCAATTTCTGCTGCTCCCGCTCGGCGCCTTCATGGCCGCCTTCATCATCGGCATGGTTGTGTGGCTGTCGCGAAGGCGGCTTTCGCCCTTGGGAGAATTGCAGATCGCCGTACGCAAGCGCGAATTCATCGTCCACTATCAGCCGATCGTCGAACTCAGGACCGGCAATTGCATCGGGGCGGAAGCGCTGGTGCGCTGGAAGCGGCCGAACGGTTCCCTGGTCCGGCCCGATCTCTTCATTCCGCTGGCGGAAGAGAGCGGCCTGATCACGGCGATCACCGATCAGGTCATCGCGATGGTTGTGTTCGACCTGAACAGGCTTCTGGTCGCCGACCGCTCGCTTCACATCGCCATCAATCTCAGCGCAACCGATGTCGGCACCGCGCGGGTCCTGCCTATCATCGAAAACGCGTTGCAGCACACCGGGATCCGGCCCCAGCAAATCTGGCTCGAGGCGACAGAGCGAGGTTTCGTCGATATCAACTCGGCCCGCTCGACGCTCGTTCGTGCCCGCGAACTTGGCCACGCAGTGGCAATCGACGACTTCGGCACCGGCTATTCCAGCCTGTCCTATCTCGAGGGGCTGCCGCTCGATGCGCTCAAGATCGACAAATCGTTCATCGATACGATCAGCACGAATTCCGCCACCAGTTCCGTCACCCCGCATATCATCGACATGGCCAAGACACTAAAGCTGAAGATCGTTGCCGAGGGCGTGGAAACGCAGGCGCAAGCCGACTATCTCGCGGCGCGCGACGTCGACTACGCCCAGGGCTGGCTTTTCGCCAAACCCATGCCCGCGTCCGAGTTCATCGCCTACTGTCGCCAGGTGAAGCCGACGGCTTGACGCCTGTCGTCCTCAACAAGGCGCAGCGTTCTCAGCACGGCCCGTCGCCAACGACGCGATAGTCCGCGGCGCGGGCTTCGCAGGAATTGGGGAAGGTGCGCATCTCGCCATGACGGCGGCCGCAGACCGGAGCATATTCGCGGGTGCAGAACGTCTGCTCTTCACCGCCACCGCCACCGCCACCGCCACCGCCGCCGTCGCGGCACGGGCCGTCGCGCACGATGCGGTAGCCGGCCCGGTCGGCAAGACAGGCATTGGCGAAGGTCTGGCGGTCGCCGCCGCGGCGGGCACAGACCGGCTCGTACTGCTTGCTGCAATATTGCGGTTCGGGCCGTGGCGGACGCGGGCGCGGCCCTGGTCCCTCATCGACGACGACGGTGCAGGCGGCAAGAATTGCCGACAGCAACAGGATGGCAAAACCCTGCCGCGAAAAGATTGCCGCCAGAAATTTCATGATGATCTCCCACGATCGCGTCTCCGGTTATCGATCCTCGCCATTCCCTTGCCAAATGCAACCCCCCGTTTGGGCCCCGCAACGACGACGGCGCCTGGCCCGCAAGGGGGGGGTAGCGCGCCGCCGATGTCTGGCCCATTCGTGGGCTGGCTCTGGCCGATGACCCGACCGGCAAGCAAGCCTATGCCGAGCCCATCGATGCCCAAGTCAGTCGATCCTTGCGTCGGGATGCGCCCAGTGTGGCGGCCCGCGGCGGTATCTTGCAACCATCACGTTTCCGTGCGATAAATTCCGTGTTCGGGCATTTGCGACCCGGAGAGCGGAACGTTTTGGACGACCTTTCCCCGATACTGTGAATCTCTGACGGCCCCGTTTTCGGCGGGGGGTTTGACCATGCGCCAATGCATGACTGCCGAAGCAACCACCGGGAACTGCCCTTTGCGCCAGGCGGCGGGCGGGACCACCAAAGACTGAACGGGTGAAGGAGTTTCCCCAATGGCCCAGACCGGCACCGTTAAATTCTTCAACGCGACCAAAGGCTTCGGTTTCATCACGCCCGATGGTGGCGCCAAGGATGTGTTCGTCCATATCTCCGCGATCGAAGCCTCCGGCTTGCGCACGCTCGTCGACGGCCAGAAGGTCACCTTCGACGTCGAGCCGGACCGCATGGGCAAGGGCCCCAAGGCCGTCAACCTCCGCGCAGCCTGAGCCATCGGCGCGCCGCATGTCACTCGGACGTGCGACGGAGGCTCCATGCCTGCACCTGGCCTGGAGAGGGATCTGAATTTTGAAAGGCGCGGCGATCTTCGTCGCGCCTTTTCCTTATCGAAGGCGCGGGCCGGTGATGTCGCCCAAGCCGCCAGGTTCTGGGCAACGACTTGCATAAAAACAAAGACCCAAAGCGCGCCGCAACGTGCTTTAGACGCCCGCAAAACTTTCCCTTGCCGATGACGCTAAAATAAAGGACAAATTTCCACTCGGGCATTTGCCGGCCCGAGACTGGAGTTTATGGGACAAAGGAGCTTCCCATGCCGCAGACCGGCACCGTCAAATTCTTCAACCATGCCAAGGGCTTCGGCTTCATCACGCCCGATGATGGAGCGAAGGATGTTTTCGTCCATATTTCAGCCGTGCAGGCGTCCGGTCTTCCCGGTCTCGAGGATGGCCAGAAAGTGTCGTTCGACACCGAGCCGGACAAGCGCGGCAAGGGTCCCAAGGCCGTCAACCTGTCGGTCGGCTGAGCCGGCTTCAAACCGGCGATCCCAGGCAGATCGCTCCCTTGAGAGCCTATGATTTTTGACGTCTGTTTTGAATAGACACGTAAAAATCCGTTCAGCCCCCGTTCAGCCACGGTCGCATATTAGTCTTCGGTAAAGCCGGACCGCATCCCCGAAACTACACGGGCCGGCACGAAGGAGATCGACATGAACCGAATTTTCAAAACCGCCGTCCTGGCCGCTGCCGTGGTCGCTACCACGCTCACGGCCTTGCCCGCCGCCAATGCGCGCGACTGGCGCCGTCATCATGGCCATCATGGCAACGGCGATGCCATTGCCGCCGGCGTGCTCGGCCTCGCGGCCGGCGCGCTGATCGGTGGTGCATTGGCCAATGACCGGCCGCCGCCCGGCGCTGACCGCTACTACGATGACGGTTACGATCGTGACGTGGTGATACGCCCGGCCCCGGTGCGCCGCTACTATGCGGAGCCGCGAGTGGTCTACGCCGATCGTTATGCCGAGCCATGGACGCGTGACTGGTACGAATACTGCTCGGACCGCTACCGCAGCTTCAATTCCCGTACCGGCACGTTCACCGGCAATGACGGCGAACAGCATTTCTGCACTGCCAATTAAACCAAGGGCTTCCCTGCCCCAAAACAGAAAAGCGCTGACCGCAAGGCCAGCGCTTTTTTGTTGTGGTCCCTACAATGTCAACGGTCGCTTGAGGCTGATGAAAACAGCTACGGTTCCGAGCCTGGTTCAAGTCAAAAAAGGGTTGGTCCGCCTCTCCTCGCCAAAACGTCCGCCGGGACCGTGGCCACAGATGAAGCCGATGTCATCGCCGAGCGGCAGGAGCTTGTCCTTGATCGAAGCGATCAGCGCCGCGTGGTCGCCGCCCGGCAGGTCGGTGCGGCCGACCGAGCCGCGGAACAGCACGTCGCCGACATGGGCGAACTTGGCCGCGCGGTTGTAATAAACAACGTGACCTGGTGCATGGCCGGGGCAGTGCAGCACCTCGAACACATGGCCGCCGAACGACACGGTCTCGCCTTCGGCCAGGAACCGGTCGGGCACGCAGTTACGCGCTCCGGCGATGCCGTAGCGCTTGCCCTGGTTTTCCAGATTGTCGAGCAGCGACTTGTCGGCCTCATGCGGACCGATGATCTCGACGCCGAGCGCCTCCTTCAACTCCATTGCGCCGCCGGCATGGTCGATGTGGCCATGCGTTATCCAGATAGCCCCGGCTGAGATCGCATTGTCCTTCAGCACCGTCAGCACCTTGTCGATGTCGCCGCCAGGATCGACGACGACGCCATGCTTGTCATCCATGTCGAACAGGATGGTGCAATTCTGCTGGAACGGTGTGACCGGCACGATGCCGGCATTGAGCTGACCCATGATCGTCCTTTCGATGTTCACGGGTGATGTAGAGGCGCGGACAAAGGGCGTCCACCCTCGAAAGACGAACATCGGTAGCTCCGAAAACGGAAATGGGCGGCCGAAGCCGCCCATTTGAAAAGACCGAAACGGCCTGCCTACTTCTTCATGGCGCCCATGACCGCGCCGAGAATGGCGGTCAGGATCGCGCCGCCGCCGGCGCCGCCGACGATGTTCTGCAGGTTCAGCGCGCTGCCGAGACCGCTCGTTGCTGCTGCCGCAGCCGCCGGATCGACCGCACCGCCACCCAGCAGGCTGCCGAGGATCGCCGCACCGCCGACGCCGCCAATGGCTCCGCCCAGGATTTTGGGAAGCTGACCCATCGCCGCCGTCTTGAGCGCCGCACCGACCGCCTGACCACCGATGACGCCAGTAATCACCTGTATGATGATCGGAAGAAGCGTGTTCATGTCCATATGATTAGTCCCTCCATAGCTGTCAGCCTCCCGGGCCGACACCATCATGAGACGCCGAATTGGACGAAAGTCAAATGCAGAAACGCTGAAATAAAAGGGGCGGCCCGAAAACCGCCCCTACTTCCTAAAAAAGCTGTGACTTTCGTTATTCTGCGGCGATCGCGTGCTTGGGCTGAACGGCCGCAGAATAGTCATTCATAAGATTCTTGGCTATTTCGCCGACCTCGAATCGGTAAGGCCCGATCTCGGAAACCGGCGTCACTTCCGCTGCCGTCCCGGTCAGGAAGCACTGCTCGAAGCTTTCCAGCTCTTCCGGCAGGATGGCGCGTTCAATCACCTCCAAGGCGCGATCCTTGGCCAGCCCAATGACCGTGCGGCGGGTGATGCCGTCGAGGAAGCAGTCGGGCTTGGGTGTGTGAATCTTCCCCTCCTTGACGAAGAAGATGTTGGCTCCGGTCGCTTCGGCGACCTGGCCACGCCAGTCGAGCATCATGGCGTCGGCATAGCCTTTGGCCTCGGCGGCGTGCTTGGACATGGTGCAGATCATGTAGAGGCCGGCGGCCTTCGACTTGGAAGGCGCGGTGCGCGGGTCGGGCCGGCGCCATTCCGCCACATCGAGACGGATGCCTTTCAGCTTCTGCGCAGGATCGAAATAGCTCGGCCATTGCCAGATGGCGATGGCGCAGTTGATGCGGTTGTTCTGCGCCGAGACGCCCATCTGCTCACTGCCGCGCCAGGCAATCGGCCGGACATAGGCGTCCTGGAAACCCTGCTTCTTGAGAAGCGTGGAAGAGGCGTCGTTGAGCTCGGCCACCGAATAGGGGATATTGAAACCGAGCAGGCGTGCCGATTCATGCAGGCGCTCGGTGTGTTCGTTGAGCTTGAAGATCTCGCCGCCATAGGCACGCTCTCCCTCGAAAACGGCGCTGGCGTAATGCAGCCCGTGCGTCAGCACATGGATCTTGGCGTCACCCCATTGGACGAATTCGCCGTTCATCCAGATGAAGCCATCGAGTTGATCGAAGGGAACGGATGCCATGGTAACCTCCCACGGGCGGCAGCCCGGATAGTTGTATCGTTGTGTGTTTCGTGTCGGCCGCCCAAAGCGGCTTTTATGGTGGAGCGTAGGCGGATAATTGCGCTCTGGCAAACTTAGGAAATTCCGGAAAAACCGGCTTCCCTTGCCTTTTCGTTCGCAATCCGCCCAAAAGCTTGTCAAAAATTACCATTGCAGGGAAATTACGTCAATAGTACTGACATAATCTCTCTTTCCCACGGAGAAATAATGACGGATCGAAGCCCAGCCGCCGGAAAACCGATCAGGACCGCGATGTCGGTCGAGGACGGCATCGACTTCGCCATCATCGAACTGCTCTTCTTTGCCTATCGCGACTTCACCTCCGATCCGGACCAGATCCTGGCCGACTACGGCTTCGGCCGTGCCCATCACCGGGTGCTGCATTTCGTCAACCGCAGGCCTGGCCTGACGGTCGCCGAACTGCTCGACGTGCTGAAGATCACCAAGCAGAGCCTGGCCCGCGTGCTCAAGCAATTGATCGACACCGACCATGTCGTGCAGTTGCAAGGTCCGCGCGACCGCCGCCAGCGCGAGCTTTACCCGACGGCCAAGGGCCGTGCGCTGGCGTTGGCGCTGGCGCGGCCACAGTCGCGCCGCATCCATGCTGCATTGGGAGATTCCGGAATAGCCGAACGAACCTTGGTGGAACGGTTCCTCGAAGCGATGGTCAATCCGGAACTGAGGGCGCAGATCGACGTTGGGTCCGCAAAAATGTCAGGGAAAAGCCATGGAGAGCACTGAACGGGTCGATCACGCGGCCGCACCGGACGACGACGCGCCACACCTGCTTGTGGTCGACGACGACACCCGAATCCGCAATCTTCTCAAGCAGTATCTGACCGAAAACGGCTTTCGCGTCACCGTCGCCGGCAATGCCGGCGAAGCCAGGCGCAAGCTTGCCGGCCTCGACTTCGACCTTCTGGTGCTGGACGTCATGATGCCGGGTGAGACGGGCGTCGACCTGACCAAGTCGCTGCGGGCCGAAAAGAACGTACCGATCCTGATGCTGACGGCCCTGTCGGAGACCGACAGCCGCATCTCAGGGCTTGAGGCCGGCGCCGACGACTACCTGCCGAAGCCGTTCGATCCGCGCGAGCTGATCCTGCGCATCAACAACATCCTTCGCCGTGGTGGCCCGGCGACCACGCCCAAGGTCGAGCAGTTGGTCTTCGGCCCCTACACCTTCCAGATCGCCCGGCGCGAATTGAAGCGTGGCGGCGAGGCGCTGAAGCTGACCGACCGCGAACAGGAGATCCTGGCGATCTTCGCGGCAAGGGCCGGCGAGACGATACCCCGCCACGAGCTTGTCGGTGACGATTCGGAGGTCGGCGAGCGCACCATCGACGTCCAGATCAACCGGCTGCGCCGCAAGATCGAGCGCGATCCGTCCAACCCGGTCTGGCTGCAGACCGTGCGCGGTATTGGGTATCGGCTCAGCGTGGAATAGAATGCCGCCTGCGGCCTGTTGAGCGGCTGCGGGCAAGCGAAATGAGCGAATGGCAACCACGGAACTGGAACAGCCGGGCAATGGCGGCTTGAGCGCACGCGCCGCGCGGACGCTGAAGGCGGTGCCGCGCGCCTGGAACCGCTTCTGGCGCCTCGTCTCGCTCTATATGCCCAAGCGGCTCTATGCCCGCTCGCTGATCATCGTCATCGCGCCGATGATCCTGCTGCAATCGGTCGTCGCCTTCGTCTTCATGGAACGTCATTGGGCAACCGTGACGCAGCGCCTGTCGCAGGCCACCGTGCGCGACATTGCCGCCATCATCGACCTGATCGAGACCTATCCGCGCGATGCCGACTACACCAACATCATCCGCATCGCCCAGGACCGCATGCAGCTGAAGGTCGACCTCTTGCCGCCCGACCCACTGCCCGCGCCCGGTCCAAAGCCGTTTTTCTCGATTTTGGATGATGTTCTCTCGTCCGAGATCACCCGCCAGATCAACCGCCCGTTCTGGATCGACACGGTCGGCAACTCCAACATCGTCGAGGTGCGCGTGCAGCTCGAGGGCAAGGTGCTGCGCGTCTTCGTGCGCCGCAGCCAGGCCTATGCCTCCAACACCCACATCTTCCTGATCTGGATGGTCGGCACCTCGCTGGTGCTCCTGATGATCGCCATCCCCTTCCTGCGCAACCAGATCCGGCCGATCCTGATGCTCGCCGAAGCCGCCGAAAGTTTCGGCAAGGGCCGGCCGATGCCGCGCGACTTCCGGCCGCGCGGCGCCGAGGAGGTTCGCCGCGCCGGCTTTGCCTTCATGCAGATGCGCGAGCGCATCGAGCGCCAGATCGAGCAACGCACCGCCATGCTGACCGGCGTCAGCCATGACCTGCGAACCATCCTCACCCGCTTCAAGCTGCAGTTGGCGCTTTCCGGCGGCAAGGCCGAGACCAAGGCCGCGCTCGACCAGGACATCGACGACATGCAGTCGATGCTCGAAGGCTATCTCGCCTTTGCCCGTGGCGAGGCTTCGGAAGACGCCGGACGGTTCGATCTCGAGGCCTATTTCGAGAAACTCGACGAGGAGGCCAGGCTGCGCAAGCGCAAGCTGTCGACGACGCTTGCCGGAGACCCCGACGTGCATGTGCGGCCGAACGCCTTTGCCCGGCTGATGTCCAACGTGATCGGCAACGCCTTCCGCTATGCCAAGACGGTGGAAGTCAACGCCACCCATGGCCGCGGCTCGCTGCTGGTCACCATCGACGACGATGGTCCGGGCATCCCCGCTGACCGGCGCGAAGACGTGTTCAAACCCTTCGTGCGGCTCGACGAGGCCCGCAACCTCGATGCCAGCGGCACCGGGCTCGGCCTGTCGATCGCCCGCGACATCGCCCGTTCCCATGGCGGCGACATCACCCTTGAAGACAGCCCGCTCGGCGGACTGCGCGCTGTCATCAAGGTTCCCGCATAACGGGGCACGATTCCGAAAAGTGGAAACCGGCTTCATCCGCCCGTCATGAAACCATGATCAAGAGCGTGCATGAAGCGCGCGACCTCAATCGATTCGGCCTTGCCGCCTCACTTCGACCCCGTGCCCGTCCGGGTGCGCTGGAGCGAAGCGAGAGCAGCGGGCTGGTCGCCGTTCCGGCATCGTCTCAAGGCAACCGTCGACCTTTCCTGCAAAGGGCCGCCATGCGCATATTGATGGTCACCGATGCCTGGCGGCCGCAGGTTAACGGCGTTGTCCACACGCTGGAGCGGCTCACCGAGACGCTGAAATCCTTCGATGTCGCCGTGGATTTCCTGACGCCGAACATCTTTCGCACCCTGCCCTTGCCGACCTATCCCGACATCAGGCTGGCGCTGACCACGCCCGGCCATGTCGCGCGCCTGATCGACGCCGGCAGAGCCGACCACATCCACATCGTCACCGAAGGACCGCTCGGCATCATGGCGCGGCGCTATTGCCGCAATGCCGGCAGGCCGTTCACCACCAGCTATCACACGCGCTTCCCCGAATATCTCAGCGCACGGCTGCCGGTGCCGGAAAGCTGGGCCTATCGCTGGCTGCGCGATTTCCACAATTCCGGCCAAGGCACGCTGGTCGCCACCCAGTCGCTCGCAGACGACCTCTCAGCGCGCGGCTTCACCAAGCTGCGGCCGTGGACGCGCGGCGTCGACACCGACCATTTCCGGCCCGACAAGAAGAAGGATCTCGGCTTCCCCGGCCCTGTCTTCCTCTGCGTCGGCCGCGTCGCCATCGAAAAGAACCTCTCCGCCTTTCTCGACCTCGACCTGCCGGGCAGCAAGGTGATCGTCGGCGAAGGCCCCGAGCTTGCCAGGCTCAAGGCAAAATATCCGCAAGCGCATTTCCTTGGCCATCGCCCCAACGACGAACTGGCCGAGATCTATGCCTCGGCCGATGTCTTCGTCTTCCCGAGCCGCACCGACACGTTCGGCAACGTCATCATCGAGGCATTGGCCAGCGGCACGCCGGTTGCCGCCTATCCGGTGACCGGGCCGGTCGACATCGTCGGCGACGGCTTCGGCGGCGCGGTCTCCAACGATCTGCGCGAGGCCTCGCTTGCCGCGCTCAATGTAGACCGTGCCGAAGCCCGCGAACGTGCCATGCGCTATAGCTGGAAAGCCTGTGCGGAGATGTTTCTCGATACGGTCGAGGAAGCACTGGGCACAACGCGCAAGCTGGCGGCCTGACTCAAGGCTGGCGGCATCGTACTGTTCGACATCAGCAGGACGGAGGGAGCGCGAAGGAACGACGGTCGTTCCTCTAGCCTAAAACAACCGCCCGCCATCCGGCACCTTGCGCTCAATCGCTCCGAGCACCACAGCGCCCTCTTCGTCGGGAAAGCCGAGCGTCAGCACTTCCGACATGAATGGACCGATCTGGCGCGGCGGGAAATTGACCACCGCGAACACCTGCCGGCCGATCAGCGTCTCCGGTGTATAATATTTGGTGATCTGCGCCGACGATTTCTTGATGCCGATGCCGGGGCCGAAATCGATCTTCAGCTTGAATGCGGGCTTGCGCGCCTCGGGAAACGGTTCGGCCTCGACGATCGTGCCGGCGCGGATGTCGACACGATCGAAATCGGCAAAACTGATCTCGGGCTTGCGCTCGCTGTTCGAACTCATCTTGGTCTTGTCTGCCTCACGGGGACTCAGGCGTTGCCGTAGGTCTCGAACAGCACGCCGGCCAGGGCGTCCTTGGCCGAGGTTCCCGACCAGACGACGAACTGGAACGCCTGGAAATAGCATTCGCAGGCTTCCAGCGCCGACGACAGCAACACTTCGACCTGCTGGCTCGACGGCTCGACCCCGCCGGCCAGCAGCAGCGACTGGCGGAACATAATCGCGCCCTCCTGCTCCCAGAGGTCGAAATGGCCAAACAGCATCTGCTCGTTGATCAACGACAAGAGCCGCATCACTTCCAGCGCGCGGGTCTCCGGCACCTTGATGTCGAAGGCACAGGCTAGGTGCAGCGCTTCGAAATCCTCCATCCACGAAAAGGAGACGTGATAGTCGGTCCAGCTTCCGGCAACCGAGATCGAAATCTCGTCGTCGCCTGCCCGCTCAAAGGACCAGTCGTTGTTGTGGGCCACCTGCTCGATAACATCCACCGGATGGATTTCGCGGGAGAATTCGAGTTCGAGAAGTTCCATGGAATGCTTCCTGTCGTTCTGTACGAGCGCCGCCACACGCTCCGCGGGAGGGCACACACAACGAACAATCTTGTCTAGAACTCGGACGGCCAGGACTTTCCTGCGCAAAAGACGACTTCTCGACGCAAAGACCCCAGACCGGACCCCACCGCCCGGTCGCATGACCCTGCTCCGAATCATGCAACAAATTCAGTCTATTGATCGGGAGTCGCGTGAACAGCCCAATTTTTCGCACTGCGTCATTCGCATGTGGAAAGCCGCTGTCACAAAGATTCATGCAATGCCGTTAAGCGATTCACGGCAAAGCGCTTTTCAGGATCGGGCTATGTGGAAAAGTTTAACGATTATTTTTTTGTGCGGGGCTTGGCCGCCGCCGCCGGTGCGGCGTCACCGGCCAGTTCCGCAAGCTTCGCCTCGAGCACCTCGATACGGGCGGCAAGGCGGGTGTTTTCTTCCCGGGCCTTGGCGGCCATCTCGCGCGCGGCCTCGAACTCTTCGCGCTGCACCACGTCCATGGTGTTGAGGATGCGTTCGGCCTGGCCTTTGAAGGCGGTCTCCACCTCCCGGCGCACGCCCTGGGCAGCGCCGGCGGCATCGGTCATCAGCTTGGCGAATTCATCGAGAATGCGGTTCGGTCCGGTCGACATGGCAAATCCTCGCTTGCTCGAAATGAGGTAATGGCGCCGCGCGTCGAATGCAAGCATGTTGCGCCGCGCTGCGGCATCAAGTCGAGGGCGCCCACCTTGCCTTGACCCTGCCAAAACCCTGCCGCATGGTCCGCGCGCAAACACGTTCGCAACCGAGAGTTCCCCGTTGAACGAATATTTCCTGCTGCCTCTGGCCTCCCTACCCTTCCCCAACATCAACCCGATCCTCATCCAGATCGGGCCGCTGGCGGTGCATTGGTATGGCCTCGGCTATATCGTCGGCATCCTGTTCGCCTGGTGGTATGCCAAGCGGCTCGCCTCTAATGCCAAGCTATGGCCGAACGGCGTCCTGCCGATGAAGCCGGAGGATCTCGACGACTTCATCGTCTGGGCGGCCATCGGCGTCGTGCTGGGCGGCCGCACCGGCTATGTGCTGTTCTATGATCTGCCACGCTACATCGCCCACCCGCTCGACATCTTGGCGGTCTGGCAAGGCGGTATGTCGTTCCATGGCGGCCTGCTTGGCGTCATCCTCGCCATGACGCTGTTTTCCATCAAGCGCGGCATCCGCATCTGGTCGCTGTTTGACGTCGTGGCGGCCGGCGTGCCGGTCGGCCTTGGCCTGGTGCGCGTCGCCAACTTCATCAACTCCGAGCTATGGGGGCGCCCGACCGACGTGCCCTGGGCTTTCGAATTCCCCAATGGCGGGCCGTTTGCCCGTCACCCGAGCCAGCTCTACGAGGCGCTTCTCGAAGGCGTGGTGCTGTTCCTCGTGCTGCGCATCCTCACCCATTCGCGCCTCAAGCTGAAGACGCCGCGCTTCGTCGGCGGCGCCTTCATCTGCGGCTACGGCCTGTCGCGCATTTTCGTCGAGTTCTTCCGCGAGCCCGACCAGCAGCTCGGCTACCTCCTCGGCACCAACTGGCTGACCATGGGCATGATCCTGTCGACGCCGATGGTGCTGGCCGGTATCTGGGCGATGCTGACCGCCAGGCCGGTGGCGCAGCCGCAGCCGGCATGACACGGCTGAAAACCCGCATCGTCGACCTGATCGAGGCATTGGGGCCACTTCCGATCAACGAATACATGGCGCTGTGCCTGTTCGACCCGGCGGACGGCTACTACACGACGCGCGAGCCTTTTGGTGCGGGCGGCGACTTCATCACCGCGCCGGAAATCAGCCAGATGTTCGGCGAACTGGTCGCCGTGTGGATGTACCAGGCGTGGCAGGCGAGCGGCCGGCCGCTGCCGGCCACCATCGCCGAGATCGGCCCCGGCCGCGGCACGCTGATGAAGGACATGTTGCGTACGCTGTCGCGGCTCGATCCTGATCTGGCCAGCGGCGCCACCTTCGCCATGATCGAGACCAGCCCGCGCCTGACCGAGGTGCAGAAGCAGACGCTTGGCGCCACACCCTTCGCGGTTGGCTGGCATGAAACCATCGAGACCTTGCCGCAGCAACCGCTGTTCATCGTCGGCAACGAACTGTTCGACGCCGTGCCCATCCGCCAGTTCGTCCGAGCCGGCACCGGCTGGCGCGAGCGCATGGTCGGCCTCGACGAGACCAACGACCTTTGCTTCTTCGCCGGCGCCGGTTCGGTCGACCCGACGCTGCTGCCCGCCGATGCCACTCAAGCGCCGCAAGGCGCGATTGCCGAAGTGGCGCCTGCCCGCACCGCGCTCATGGCAACGATCGCCGAGCGCATATCCAGGCATGGCGGCGTTGGCCTGTTTCTCGACTACGGCCATTTCCAGCCGGGTGTCGGGGACACGCTTCAGGCCTTGCGCAGCCACGATCACGAAGATGTGCTGGCCAATCCCGGTGAGGCCGACCTCACCTCCCATGTCGATTTCGCCGCCCTTGCCATGATCGTGCGTGCACATGGCCTCGAAGCTCATCTGACGACACAGGGCGACTTCCTCCTCGGCATGGGTATCCTCGAGCGCGCCGGCCGGCTTGGCGCCGATGCCGGCCAGGCGGCGCGCGAAAGGATCGCCGGGGACGTCGAGCGCCTCGCAGGGCCGCAAGCCATGGGCGAGCTGTTCAAGGTGCTTGCGGTACTGCCCCGCGGCGTGGCGGTTCGGCCCTTCGCTGGGGCGGATTGACTTTTTACCGCCACCCCTCCCAATCTCCCGTCCGCGCTTTGCAGCGCCTGTTCTCGACCAAGCACCTTCTTCTTGACGAAACCGCCCACACGGACAACAACGCCCGCATGCTGAATCAGACCAAACCGGATCCCGTTCGGTCGCCGCTGCTGGACAAGGCGCGGGCACAAGGCATTCGCCACGGCTATTTCACCCGCGTCGGCGGTGTCTCCGGCGGCATCTACCAGGGCCTCAACATCGGCACCGGATCGAATGACGACCCGATGCTTGTGGCGCAGAACCGCGCCCGTGTCGCGGCATGGATGGGCGTGCCGGCGAGCCATCTGTTAACCGCCTGGCAAATCCATTCGCCCGACGTCATCATCGCCAGGGAGCCCTTTGCCGGCGAGCGGCCCAAGGCAGACGCCATCGTCACCGACCGACCGGGCATCGCCATCGGCGCTTCGACCGCCGATTGCGGTCCCGTGTTGTTCGCTGATGCCCAGGCGCGCATCATCGGCGCCGCGCATGCCGGCTGGAAAGGCGCGTTCACTGGCGTGCTCGAAAACACCATCCTGGCAATGGAAAGCCTCGGCGCCCGGCGTCAAAACATCGTCGCCGTGCTGGGCCCCTCCATCGGCCCGCAAAACTACGAGATCGGCCCGGAATTCGTCGCCCGCTTTGTCGAAGCCGACGCCGAAAACATCCTCTATTTCGCGCCGTCCGCCAATGCCGGCCATGCGATGTTCGACCTCAACCGCTACACGGTTGACCGGTTGGCCAAGGCCGGCGTGACGGCTGAGGGCCTCGACCGCTGCACTTACGCCGAGGAGGGCCTGTTCTACTCCTACCGGCGCACCACGCATCGCAAGGAGCCCGATTACGGCCGGCAGGTTTCGGCAATTGTCTTGGAGAGGGAATAATGGCGCTGCATTTTGAACGATCTGAATTTGACGCGCGGCGCGACCGGCTGATCATCGAGATGGCCGAAAAGAAGCTCGACGCCATCCTGCTGTTCGCGCAGGAAAGCATGTACTGGCTGACCGGCTACGACACGTTCGGCTTCTGCTTCTTCCAGTGCCTGGTGGTGAAGGCCGACGGTTCGATGGTGCTTCTGACCCGCTCGGCCGACCTGCGCCAGGCGCGTCAGACCTCGATTATCGACAACATCGTCTTGTGGACGGACCGCAACGGCGCCAATCCGGCGGTCGACCTGCGCAATCTGCTCAACGAACTCGACCTGCTCGGCGCCCGCATCGGCGTCGAATACGACACCCATGGCCTGACCGCGTTCAATGGCCGACGGCTCGACGAACAGTTGCAGACCTTCGGCCAGATCGCCGATGCGTCCGGCATTGTCGGCCGTCTGCGCCTGTTCAAGAGCCCGGCCGAGGTCGCCAAGGCCGAGAAGGCCGCCAATCTTTCCGATGATGCGCTCGACGCGGCGCTGCCGCTGATCAAGCAAGGCGGCGACGAAGCCCTGATCCTGGCCGCCATGCAGGGTGCGATCTTTGCCGGCGGCGGCGACTATCCGGCCAACGAATTCATCATCGGCTCCGGCGTCGATGCGCTGCTGTGCCGCTACAAGGCCGGCCGCCGCAAGCTCACCAAAAATGACCAGCTGACGCTCGAATGGGCCGGCGTCTTCAACCACTACCACGCACCGATGATGCGCACGGTGCTGACCGGCAAGGTGTCGAAGCGCCATCAGGAACTGTTCGACGCCGCCCGCGCGGCCCTTCTGGCTGTCGAAAAGGCGATGACGCCGGGCAACAGCTTCGGCGACGTCTTCGATGCGCATGCCCGCACCATGGAGGCGCACGGCCTGACCAAGCACCGGCTGAACGCCTGCGGCTATTCAGTCGGCGCCCGCTTCACCCCGTCCTGGATGGACATGCCGATGTTCTACCAGGGCAATCCCGAACCGATCGCGCCCAACATGACGCTGTTCGCCCATATGATCATCATGGACTCCGATACCGAGACGGCGATGACGCTTGGCCGCACCTACCTGACCACCGAATCCCAGCCCAAGCCGCTGTCCCGCCATGATCTCGACTTGATCGTACAGTGAATCCACAGTGGGAGGCGTTCTTCGCCAAGGAGTTAGAAGGCAAATGAGACGATCGCATGTGACGACCGTGTCATTGCTTGTGGCATTGGCTCTTGCCGCCTGCACCAACGCAAAGGACGTGCTCGAACCGTCGGCGATCACGCCGCCGGCGACGTCGACCCAGACGCTGCCCGCCACCAGCACGGCGGGCGCTCCCGCAACCACCGCCGCACCGGTCACATCAGCCCAAAGCGCTGCCATCCTGTCGAAGACCCGCCTGCAGATCGCGCCGATCGTCGGCGCTTCGGTGGAAGCCGCGACACCTCTGACGGCGGAGTTGCAGACCCGCGCCAGGCAGCGCGGTATCACGCTCGCCGGCAGCGCCGACCAGACCGTGACACATGTGCTGAAGGGCTATTTCTCGACGATGTCGGAAGGCGCCGACATCACCGTCATCTACGTCTGGGATATCTATGACCCCGCCGGCAACCGGCTGCACCGCATCAATGGTCAGCAGAAGGCTCCGTCGGTCAATTCCGGCGCCAGCGCGGGCGGCGACAGCTGGAAGGGGGTCTCGCCGGCCACCATGCAGACGATCGCCGATCAGACCATCGACCAATTCGCGGCCTGGCTCGGCGGCAAGGCGGGCTAGAGGCATCGGACCCAAAAGTGGAGACGGTTTTGGGAAAATCCGATGCCCGACGAGAAGAAGGGGCAGCGCAAGTCCGCTGCTCCCTGTTGCAGCCCGGCGATGGCGCGGAGCTTTCTTGAGTTTAGCCGGCGGATTCCCGATCTCGGCGCTTGCAATACCGGCGCGGGCCGCTAAAAGCCCGGTTAAAGGGCGCAAGCGAGTCCGTCAGGTCTCATCATCCTCCACCAGGAACCGTGCATGAAACTCTTCGCGGGCAATTCCAACAGGGTGCTGGCCGAAGCGGTCGCCCGGTACCTCAACGTCCCGCTGGGCAAAGCCACGGTCAGGCGCTTCGCCGACCAGGAAATCTTCGTCGAAATCCAGGAAAACGTGCGCGGCGAGGATGTCTTCATCCTGCAATCGACCTCGTTCCCAACCAACGATCATTTGATGGAATTGCTCATCATGATCGATGCCTTCATGCGTTCCTCGGCCAAGCGCATCACGGCGGTCATCCCCTATTTCGGCTACGCCAGGCAGGACCGCCGCGCCTCCGGCCGCACGCCGATCTCGGCCAAGCTGGTCGCCAACATGATCACCCGCGCCGGTGTCGACCGCGTTCTGACGCTTGACCTGCATGCCGGCCAGATCCAGGGCTTCTTCGACATTCCGACCGACAATCTGTTTTCCGTGCCGGTGATGGCCCGCGACGTGAAGGCCAAATACAAGCAGCTCGGCAACGTCGTGGTGGTCTCGCCCGACATTGGCGGCGTGGTCCGCGCCCGTGCGCTGGCCAAGCGCTTCGATGCGCAACTGGCCATCGTCGACAAGCGCCGCGAGCGTCCCGGCGAATCGGAAGTCATGAACATCATCGGCGCGGTCGCCGGCAAGGATTGCCTGCTTATCGACGACATCGTCGATTCCGGCGGCACGCTGTGCAACGCCGCCGATGCGCTGCTGGCCAACGGCGCCACCAGCGTCACCGCCTATATCACGCACGGCGTGCTGTCGGGCGGCGCGGTTGCCCGCATCAGCGGTTCGAAGCTCCAGGAACTGGTGATCACCGATTCCATCCAGCCGACGCAGGGCGTGCTCGATGCTCCCAACATCCGCGTCATCTCGATCGCCGACCTGATGGGCGAAGCCATTTCGCGCACCGCGACCGAAGAATCGGTGTCGAGCCTGTTCGACTAGAGCAATTCCAGGAAAAGTGTGAAGCGGTTTTCCGTCTAGAACCGCGTCAAAACAAAGAGTTAGAGCAGATCGCCGTTTCCGTGAAACGGTGAGATGCTTCTAGAACAGCACCTGCCGTTACGGCGCAGAGCTTTCCAACCGAACCGGCCCGATCAGGCGACGAGCGACCTCGACGCTCTCTCGTGCGCCGCGCATATAGCCGCGCGGCGAGGTCCCCAGCATGCGCTTGAACATGGTGATGAAGGCCGGCACGCTGTCATAACCGAGATCGAGCGCCACCCTGGTGATCGGCTCGCCGTCCGCCAGCCTGGGCAGCGCCGCGAACAGGCAGGCCTGCTGGCGCCATGTCGACAGCGACAGGCCGGTCTGGCGCTGGAAGGCGCGCGTGAACGAACGCCGGCTCATGCCGGCGGCATCCGCCCATTCATCGATCGTCGCGTGCGGCGACGGTGCGGCGACGAAGCGCCGGCACAGCGCCGACAGCCTCGGATCGGACGGGAATGGCAGCCCGAGAGGCCGTTCCGGCAAGGTCGGGATTTCGTGCAGCAAAAGGTTCATGATCAGCCCACCGCGTCCTTCCAGAACGCCGCCTTGCGGCAGCTTTTCCGATTCCACGATCAGGCTGTGCATCAGGTCGGTGACGCCGACGACGCGCAAGCCTTCGGGCAGCCCGGGGATCGCCTGTGGCATGACATAGACCGAACGCATCGAGACATCGCCCAGCATCTCGACGGAATGCTCAGTGCCGGCTGGAATCCACATCGCGTGGTCCGGCGGCACCATCCAGCGCCCGTAGCGCGTCGTCACCAACACCACGCCGACAAGCGCATGCAAGAGCTGGCTGCGGCTGTGGCGGTGCTGCGGCACACGGTAGCCATCGGGATATTCGGTCGGCAATGCCACCGCCGGCCCGGCCACTTGCTCAAGCCACTGCCAGCGGCTCTCGTGCAACTGGCCGAGATTGGCGTTGCCAGCGTGAAAGACTTCTTTGCCGTGCGGCATCCGATATGGCCCACTTGCGAAACTATTGGACCAAACCACGAAAGAAGTCATCCCGCAAGCAGCTTATAAGGCACCGTCCCAAGCGCTCCACAGGAGCGTCCGACAAGGCGGCCGCAGGTGCGTCCGTCAACTGCCTGCGGGCCTGCCCGCCAAAAAGACCACGGAGCCTACCTTGACCGATACGATAGCCGCCAGCGTCGCCCCACCGGCGACCACCAGTCACGCTTCAGCCCAGGCGACGGCCTTCACCGTCATCCTGGCGGTGAGCTTCTGCCATTGCATCAACGATATCATGCAGTCGCTGCTGTCGGCCATTTACCCGCTCCTGAAAGAGAATTATGGCCTCGATTTCTGGCAGATCGGCTTGTTGACCTTCACCTTCCAGGTGACCGCGTCGCTGCTGCAGCCTGTGATCGGCATGATCACCGACAAGCGGCCGATGCCCTACTCGCTGCCCTACGGCATGGCGTCATCGCTGATCGGCCTGATTGTGCTCGCCTATGCCGGGCATTATTCGCTGCTGCTGATCGGCGCCTCGCTGATCGGCATCGGCTCGGCGATCTTCCATCCGGAATCCTCGCGCATCGCCCGCTTCGCCTCCGGCGGCCGCTTCGGCCTGGCGCAGTCACTGTTCCAGGTTGGCGGCAATTTCGGCCAGTCCATGGGGCCGCTGCTGGCGGCCTTCATCGTCGTGCCGTTCGGCCAGACCAGCATTTCCTGGTTCGCCGTCGGCTCGCTGATCGGCATCATCGTTTTGTGGCAGGTCGGCGGCTGGTACAGCCGGCTGCGTGCCGCGCAGGGCACCCGCAAGGCGGCGAGCTTCGTTTCGCCTTTCCCGCGCCGCAAGGTGACGAATGCATTGATCGTGCTGACATTGCTGGTGCTGAGCAAGAATGCCTACATCGCCAGCCTCGCCAGCTACTACACCTTCTATTCCATGCATAAGTTCGGCGTTTCGGTGCAGATGTCGCAGGTCATGCTGTTCCTGTTCCTCGGTGCCTCGGCGCTGGGCATCCTGCTCGGCGGCCCGTTCGGCGACCGCTACGGACAGAAGGCGATGATCTGGTTCTCCATCGTCGGCGTGCTGCCTTTCACGCTCGCCCTGCCCTACGCCAATCTGGAATGGACGATGGTGCTGACGGTGCTGATCGGCCTGATCCTGTCCTCGGCCTTCTCGAACATCGTCGTCTTTGCGCAGGAGCTCGTGCCGGGCCGCGTCGGCATGATCGCCGGCATCTTCTTCGGCTTCGCCTTCGGCATGGGCGGCATCGCGGCGGCCGTGCTCGGCATCGTCGCCGACATGAAGGGCATCGATTTCGTCTTCCAGATCTGCTCGTATTTGCCGTTTCTTGGATTGCTCACCGTGTTCCTGCCGAACATGAAGGAAGCACGCAAAGCGCAGTTAGTTGCCTAGATCACGCTAATCTGAACCTCACAAAAAATGCACCCGCCTGATGGCGGGTGCATTTTTGTAGGCTATTCGGAAAGCCCTATGCCTTGAAGAAGGCCAGCAGGTCGGCGTTGATGACATCGGCATGGGTTGTGGCCATGCCGTGCGGAAAACCCTCGTAGACCTTAAGCTCGCCCTTCTTGAGCAGCTTGATCGTCAGCAGCGCCGAGTCGGCGATCGGAACGATCTGGTCGTCGTCTCCGTGCATGACCAGGACCGGCACGTCGATTGCCTTCAGATCCTCCGTGAAGTCGGTTTCCGAGAAAGCCTTGATACAATCATAATGCGCCTTGGTGCCGCCCATCATGCCCTGGCGCCACCAATTGTCGATGACGCCCTGCGAGATGTCCGCGCCCGGGCGGTTGAACCCATAGAATGGACCGGCGGGAACATCGCGGAAGAACTGGGCGCGATTGGCTGCCTGGGCGGAGCGGAAGCCGTCGAAGACCTCGATCGGCAGGCCGCCGGGATTGGCAGCGGTCTTGAGCATGATCGGCGGCACCGCGCCGATCAGCACCGCCTTGGCGACACGGCCTTCGGCGCCGTATTTGGCGACATAGCGCGCCACTTCGCCGCCGCCGGTCGAATGGCCGACATGGATGGCGTTCTTGAGGTCCAGATGAGCGGTGAGTTCCGCGACGTCGGCGGCATAGGTATCCATCTCGTTGCCGATATCGGTCTGGGTCGAGCGGCCGTGGCCACGACGATCATGTGCAATGACACGGTAGCCCTGTGACAGGAAGAACAGCATCTGAGCGTCCCAATCGTCGCTGCTCAACGGCCAGCCGTGATGAAAGACGACAGGCTGCCCGGTCCCCCAGTCCTTGTAGTAAATCTGCGTTCCGTCCTTGGTGGTGATCGTACCGCTGCCGGAACTGGGCTTGGTTTGCGAGGTCATCTCAATCTCCTTCTGTTATTTTCGCGATAAACGATATCGCGATAACGATTTAGCTAGCGCGACTCAAAACCCTTGTCCACAAAAATATATATCGCGATATTATTTTTCGTGGTATCGAATTGACGCCCATATTGGCAAAAGGAATGCGCCGTGCCTCTCCCGTTGGACAATCAGCTCTGTTTCACGCTCTATGCCACCAGCATGGCCATCAACCGCAGCTACAAGCCTATGCTGGACGAGATGGGCATCACCTATCCGCAGTACCTGGTACTGAACGCGCTTGGAGAGGCTGACGGCATGTCGGTCGGCACGATCGCCCACAGGCTCGCTCTGGAATCGAGCACCGTCACGCCGCTGGTAAAGCGAATGGAGCAGGCCGGGCTGGTGACCCGCCAGCGCAGCCAGACCGACGAACGCCAGGTGCAGGTCGACCTGACATCAGCCGGGCGCGGGCTGCTGGTGCAATGCAACTGCCTGAATGAAGCCTTGATCGAGCGCTCGGGCATGACGCTGGCGCAGCTCGATGCCTTGAACCGGCAGATCCAGGCGCTACGCGCCGCGTTGATCGGCGACCGGTAGCCGGCCCGGCCTTCTCGACGGTCGGACCTCACCCGCCGGCCTCTGCCCGCGAGATGCATCCTCGAAGACATTCGCGGATCGAACGCGACGACTGCGTCAGGGCGCGTCGCCCAGATAGATGCGGTGGAGATCGTCACGCGCTGCAAGGTCGGCCGCCGGCCCTTCGAGCGCCACGCGGCCGGTGTCAAGAACATAGCCGCGCTGTGCGTAGGCAAGCGAGAGAGCCGCATTCTGCTCCGCCAGCAGAAAGGCCGTCCCTTTCTCCCGGTTAAGGCGCGCGATGATCGCGAAGATTTCCTGAACGATGCGCGGTGCGAGCCCCATGGAGGGCTCGTCGAGCAGGACGAGCCTTGGTTGCGTCAACAACGCCCGGCCGATGGCCAGCATCTGCTGTTCGCCGCCGGACGCAAGCCCGGCATGCGTGCGCCGCTTGTCGCGCAGGCGTGGAAACCAGCCGTAGACGTCATCGAGCTGACGCTGCAGCTCCTTGCGGCTTGGCCGGTGCAGAAATGCGCCGGTCAAGAGGTTCTCCTCGACCGTCAGATGCGAGAAGACATGGCGCCCTTCCATGACGTGGACGATGCCCCGCGTTGCCAGTCTGTTGGCCGCAAGCCCGAGAATATCCTCACCGTCGAGGCGAATATGCCCCCGGCGCACCTTGGCCCGATCGGCGCTGGCCAGGCCCGAAATCGCCTTGAGCACAGTACTCTTGCCGGCACCGTTGGCTCCAAGCAAAGCAACGATTTCGCCGTTGCCGATCGTCAGCGACACATCGGCGACGGCCAGAATGGCGCCCCCATAGACGACTTCGATGCCCGACACTTCGAGAAGGGTGTCCTGATCAGCCGCCGGGGCGACGGCTTCGATGTCGTGGTCATGGCGTTTCTCCTTATCGTGGGAAACCGTCAAAGCGGCCGCCGCGTCCTGTCAGTTGCTGCCGATATCGCGGGGCGTAATTCCATGCTCCTTGGCATAGGCCTCGGATTTCGCGTCGATCAACGGACGCAGCGTTGTGCGATCGGCCTGCACCCAGTCGCTGACGAGAGACCATTTGGACCCGTTCCATTGCTGCACTCGCACCGCGCCGCCGCCCTCATGGTCCGCGGGCGTCAGTTGGAGGTTCTGCACCAGGCCTCGGAAACCTGCCCTTTCAAGGGCTGCGTCATCAAGCTTCAGGTGCTCCAGCGCCCACTGGCCTTCTTCTCCGGTGATCGGGCGGTTGCCGAACTTGGCCTGGGCCTGCCGAACGATCTCCGCAGAGAGCAGGGCGCCGACGAGACCTGAATTGTAATAGACGCTGCCGAAAGCCTTGGTATCGCGCAGGTCGGACTTGCCGGCGTCGATGATGTCCTTCTTCAAACGCTCGTGGATCTTGAAGTCGGCGCCGGCCGGATAAGGCGTCAGCGCCAGATATCCCTTCGCCGCTTCGCCGGCCGGGATCACGTCTTCCTCGGACGAAGCCCAGACATCGCCGATGATGTGGTCGGCGGGAAAGCCGAAACGCACCGCGGTCTTGATGGCTACCGGCGTCGAAACACCCCAGGTTCTCAGGAACACCCAGTCCGGCTTTGCTTCGCGGACCTGCCGCCACTGCGAGGATTGTTCGCTGCCCGGATCGGCAACGGGAATCTGGATATTCTCGAAACCGTATTTCTTTGCCAGAAGGGCGAGCGGATCAAGCGTCTCGCGGCCATAGGCGCTGTCATGGTAGACGGTGGCGATCTTCTTTCCCTTGAGCTTGTCGAAGCCGCCTTCGCGCTCGGCAACATAGTTCACGACCGCCGACGCCTCGCTGTAGAAGGTCACCATGACCGGAAAGATATAGGGGAACACACGCCCGTCGGTGGCCTCGGTGCGACCGTAGGCAAGTGTTACCAGCGGTATCTTGTCCGCGGCCGCGCGGTCGGAAAGTGCATAGGCGGCAGGCGCGCCGTTCGGGAAATAGGCGGCGACCGGAGCGCCGTTCAGCCCGTGCTTGAAGCGCTCATAGCATTCGATGCCCTTTTCGGCCGTCCATTCCGTCTCGCATTCCTGCCAGGCAATCTTGACGCCGTTTATGCCGCCTTCGACTTCGTTGATATAGCGGTAATAATCGATCTGCCCGGCCCAGATGGAAGCGCCCGACGCCGCATAGGGGCCGACGCGATAGCTGGCGATCGGGAAAAACTGTTTGTCGCTGTCGGGACCCGGCTGGGTTTCAACGGCCTTGGCTGCACTGGCAAGCAGCAGCAACGAAGTGGCAGCCGCCAGGGCAGCGCGCAAGAGCTTTTGGTGCATGGCGAGCTTTTGGTGCATGGTGAACTCCTGTTTCAGGCAAGGAGGGGCACGACGCCCCTCCCCCGGTGGGACTATCAAGTGGAATATCAATTGGTTTCGGTATCTGGCGTACGCGGTGCGATGCCGTGTTCCTTGGGCGGCGGCTTGCTGCTCGATCAGCGGCCGTAGCGCTCCGTGGTCGGCCTTGATCCAGTCGGTCTGGAGAACCCACTTCTTGCCATCCCAGCTCTGGATGCGGGCAGCGCCGCCGCCTTCATGGTCAAGCGGCGTGATCTGGATCGGCTGCAGCAGGCCGACAAAGCCGATCTCCTTGAGACGGTTTTCGTCGATGGTCAGATGCTCGAAGGCCCACCGGCCTTCCTCGCCATTCAGGGGACGAGCGCCAAACTTCTTGTAGCCGGTGCGGAGCGCCTCCACGGCGAGCGCGGCATTGACCAGACCGACATTGTAATTGACGGCGCCGAAATACTTCTGATCGCGCAGGTCGGACTTGCCGGCGTCGAGAATGAATTTCTTGAGCCGCTGATGGATCTCGAAATCGGCCCCCGCCGGATAAGGCGCAAGGGCGGAATAGCCGATCGCCGCCTTCCCGGCCGGGATGACGTCGGATTCGGAGCCGGCCCAGACGTCGCCGATGATATGATCGGCCGGAAAGCCGAAGCGGGCTGCCGTCTTGATGCCCACCACGGTGGAGACACCCCAGGTGCGCAAGAACACCCAGTCCGGCTTCAGCTCATGGACCTGGCGCCATTGCGGCGACTGTTCATTGCCTGGATCGGCGACGGGGATCTGGATGTTCTCGAAGCCGTATTTCTTGGCGAGCAGGTCGACACTGTCGTGATAGACGGTTGCTATCTTCAAGCCCTTGAGCTTATCGAACCCACCGACCTTGGACGCGATATAGTTGATGCCGGTCGAGGCCTGGCTGTAATAGCTGAACAGCAGCGGGAAGGCATACGGGAACACCCTGCCGTCGATGGATTCGGTGCGCCCACCGGCCGGATCGATCAGCGGGATCTTGTCGGCGGCAGCCTTCTCGAGCAGCGCATAGGTCGCGGGCGTACCGTGCGTGAAGAAGAAAGCGATCGGCGAACCATCCTTGCCGCCCTTGACCCGCTCGTAGACCTCGACAGTCCGGTCCGGGCTCCACTCGGTCTCGAACTCTTCGTAGTTGAGTTTTATCCCGTCGATGCCGCCCTCGACCTCATTGATATAGCGGAAATAGTCCCTTTCGCCTGCCCACCAGAGTTCGCCCGAAGAGGCGTAGGCACCGACACGATAGGTCGGCAGCGGGATATATTGCGACACATCCGCGGCGTTGAGCGTGGCGGGGCTCGCCACGAAGGCGCCACCCGCCAAAAGCGCGGCAATGATCAGTTTCTTCACGTCTGTCTCCTGATTTTGAGCCGCGCAAGGCGGCGATTGCCTAAATCTCCACGCTGTCTTTGCAGCAAGCGGGCTAGTCCCTCCGGTTCCTTGATGAGAAACCAGAGGATGAGGACCCCGAAGATCACCTTCTGGATGTTTTGAAGCAGTCCGGCGTCGACATGGCCGCCGAGCAGCCGCTGGAACAGCCAGTCGAGCGCCAGCGGCAACAGGCTGACGAAGGCGGCTCCGAAATAAGCGCCGCGAATGGTGCCCATGCCGCCAATGATGATGATGAAGAGTATCTGGTAGGATCGCGTCAGGCCGAAGCTCTGCACGCTGGCCGATCCGAGATACGCAAATGCCCAGAGTGCGCCCGCAATGCCCAAGATGAAGCTCGATACGGCGAAGGCCTGGAGTTTCGCGCGCAGGATCGGCACGCCGATCACGGCCGCTGCCGTATCCATGTCGCGGAGGGCCATCCAGTTGCGACCGGGCTGGCTGCGCACGAGATTGTAGGAAAGCCAGGTCAGCACGGCGACGCTGGCGAGCGTCAGGTAATAGCGTCCGTGCGGGCTGTTGAGATCGATGCCGAAGACGGACAGACCCGCTGGAAGCGAGATCGTGGCAGACGGATCACCGTTGTAGAACCACGGAAATTTGAGAAACAGCCATTCGAAGAAGAACTGCGCGGCAAGCGTGCTGACGATCAGATAGAAACCCTTGATGCGGGTCGAGGGAAAGCCGAAGGCGAACCCGACCGCGCCGGCGACGATGCCGGCTGCTATCAGTGCCAATGGCAGCGGCAGTTCGGGCAGCCGCAGCTGGAAGGCAAATGCCGCATAGGCGCCCACCATCATGAACGCACCGGCGCCGAGCGATATCTGGCCGGCATAACCCGTCAAAAGGTTGAGGCCGAGACCTGCCAGCGACAGAATAAGGAACGGCACGGCGATAGCATTGATCCAGTATTCCGTGGCGAGGAAAGGTAGGGCAACAATCAGGGCAGCCGCGGCTATGCCGACCAGTGTCCGGGTGCTTGCGCCCTCGCCTATGCCGCCGGTAAGCCGGAGTTCAATATCGGACATGATTCAGACTCTTTCGATTTTCTGTTCGCCAAACAGACCGGCGGGGCGGATGAAGAGGAAGGCGAGCGCCAGCGCATAGGCAAACCAGGGCGTGATGCCGCCGCCGAGGAAGGGGCCGATATAGGTTTCGGCTAGGCTTTCCGTTGCACCGACAACGAGCCCGCCGACGATGGCGCCGGCAATAGAGGTGAAGCCGCCGATGATGAGCACCGGCAGGGCCTTCAGCACCACCAGCGACAATGAGAACTGCACGCCCTGGCGGGCGCCCCAGAGCAGACCGGCCACAAGCCCGACGAGCCCCGCAATGGTCCAGACGATCTGCCAGATGCGGTTGACATCGATGCCGATGGAGAGAGCGGCGCGAGTATCGTCGGCCACGCCCCTGAGCTCAACTCCGAGGCGGGTCTTGTTGAACAGCAGCGACAGGGCCACCACCAGGACGAGCGCGACTGCGGCGGCGGTGAGATCAAACTGGCTGATCATGATGTCGCCGAGGAAGATCGGCAGATCCTCGATGCCGAGATCGAGCGCCCTGACCTGCGACCCCATGAGCCCTTGGGCTGTCCCTTCGACGATGTAGGCCAGCCCGAGCGTCGCCATGAACAGCGTCATCGGGCTGCGGTTGACGAGCGGGCGCAGGATCAGCCTCTCGATCCCGACTGCCATCAGCGCAAGCACGACCACCGTGATCGCCAGCGCCACCAGCACCGGCACACCCTGATCGGTCAGCGACACGAAGGTCAGGGCTGCAAACAGCAGGATGGACCCCTGCGCGTAGTTGAAGACGCCGGAGGCCTTGTAGATAAGCACGAAGCCGATGGCGACGAGCGAGTACATCGTGCCCGCCAGCAGGCCGCCGATGAGGGTTTCGAGAAACATGTTCATGCGGCGATCTCAACCTTGTCGTGGCCCAGATACGCGGCGATGACCTCGGGATTGTCGCGAATGGTATCCGGCGCGCCATCGGCCAGCTTGCGCCCGTAATCGAGCACGACGACATGGTGAGCGAGCTTCAGCACGATGCCGATATCGTGCTCGATCAGCACGATCGTCAGCTTCAGGTCGCGGTTCAGCCTGGCAATGATCTGCGCGATTTCCTGTTTCTCGGCGCTGTTCATGCCTGCCAGCGGTTCATCGAGAAGCAGCAGGCGGGGAGCCGCGACAATGGCGCGCGCTAGTTCGACCTTCTTCTGCACGCCGTAGGGCAGCAAGGCCACGGTGGTCTCGGCATGCCGCTCCAGATCGAAGAGGCGCAGGACTTCATGGGCGCGCTCGCGGAAACGGCGCGCCTCGGCGCGTGCGCGCGGCAAAAGCAGTGCTTCTTCCAGGAGCGTTGCGCGAGCATGCCTGGACAGGCCGGCAATGACATTGTCGGCGACACTCATTCCCGAAAACAGCGCGTTGTTCTGGAACCCGCGGCCGATGCCGCGGCGCGCGGCCTCCAGCGGCTGCATCCGATGGAAATGTTCGCCCTCGAAGATGATCTCGCCTGAATCGGGAACATAGACGCCGTTCAGGATGTTCAGCAGCGAGCTTTTTCCCGCCCCATTCGGGCCGATCAGGGCGCAGATTTCCTGAGGCGCCACCTCGAAACTTAGATCGGAGATCGCCTTCACGCCTTTGAATGCGAGGGAGATGTTCTTGACTTCCAATGCGGGTGCGGATGGCGTTGTCATGAATTCAGCGCTCCATGGTGGCTGACAGAGGCAAAGTCCGACGGTCCGGCGGCGCGGGCCGCTTTCCCTCCGGCGCCGTGCAGGGATGATGTCAGGCCGGTTCGGATTGGCGGGCATGCCCTTCGGTCAAGGTTGATTGCGCCGCGGCCTCGTCGCGCTTGACGCGTTCGATGTCGCGGAAGCGATGGGCCGGATGGTTTGCCGGCAGATAGGGGCCTTCGCCGAACAGCTTTTCGCGCAGTGTGCCCTCGCGATACTGCGTCGCGTAGACCCCGCGCTTCTGCAGTTCCGGCACGACGTATCCGATGACGTCGGCAAAGCTGTCATGCGCCAGCGCATAAGCCAGGTTGAAGCCGTCGATGTCGGTTTCCTCGACCCACTCCTGCAGAAGATCGGCGATCGTCGATGGCGATCCCACGAAAAGCGGCCCGAGACCGCCAATGCCGCCCCATTTTGCAAGCTCTTCGATGGACCAGACCTTGTCGCCTCCGGCCAGATGCTCGACGGCGGAGATGATCGCGTTTGTCTTGACCTTCTTGACCGTATCCGTCGGTTTGTAGTGTCCGAAATCGATGCCGGTCCAGCCAGACATCAGGACCAGGGCGCCGTCATAGGAGGCGTGGTTCGCGTAATCCTGATATTTAGCCCGTGCCTTTTCGTCGGTTTCATCGACGATGATGGTTGCCATCGCGTAGATCAGCACCTTTTTCGGATCGCGACCCTGCTCGGCGGCGCGCTTGCGGATTTCCGCGACATAGGCGCGGGTGGCATCCTTCAGAGGCGTCGAGATGAACACGCATTCGGCGTGGCCGGCGGCGAACTGCTTGCCGGCACCCGAGGCGCCGGCCTGGAAGAGAACGGGCGTGCGCTGTGGCGAAGGTTCGCATAGGTGAAAGCCCGGCACATCGAAATATTTTCCCTTGTGGCCGATCTCGTGGATTTTTGTCGGATCGGCAAATATCCCGCGCTCCTAGTCGCGCAGCACGGCTCCCTCTTCCCAACTGCCCTCGAACAGCTTGTAGAGGACTTCGACATATTCGGTTGCAACGTCATAACGATTGTCGTGGCTGCGCAGCCCGCCCTGGCCGATGTTCTTGGCCCCGCTCTCCAGATAGGACGTGACGATGTTCCAGCCGATACGGCCCTTGGTATGGTGGTCCGCCGTCGAGAGGCGGCGTGCGAAGGTGTAGGGATGCTCAAAGCTCGTCGAAGCCGTGATGCCGATGCCGAGATGTTTGGTGGCCAAGGCGATCGGGTTGGCGAGCTGCAACGGATCGTTCACCGGGATTTGCACGCCTTGCAGCAACGCATTGTCGAGGTTGCCCTTGTAGACATCATAATAGCCGATCACATCGGCGATGAAGACGGAGTCGAAGAACCCGGCCTCCAAAAGCCTGGCGAGATCTGTCCAATACTCCAGATCCTTGTAGTCCCAGGACCGGTCACGCGGGTGGCGCCAGAGGCCGGGCGACTGGTGACCGACGCAGTTCATTTCGAAGGCATTGAAGCGGATGGTCTTGCTCATTGTCGGTTCCGGAATCCTGCAAGCAATCGTGGTTGAGCTGGCAGGGTAGGGCCGGGAGCCAAATATCAAAGTAAATGGTTTTAATAGACTAATCTAGGGAATAGCATTCCTCGATCGAGCCGTTTCGCGGAAGCAAGGTGTTTTGCGCGAGATCCCCATCAGGAAAAAGTAGACGCAATCACCTTGCCGCCGGTGGCGATCTTGACCCGGTCCGCCAAGCGGATGGTGCGATGATCCTGACGGCGATGGTCGGGCTGATCTGGCGCCGGCCTTCTCCACGTGGTCGTCTTTGGTGCCGGGCCGCGTCTCGACATCCGCCGCGGCTCAGCCCGCTGACGGTGTTCCTGCCGATATGAAGCAGGCCAGAAACTGGAAGCCGGCGCGGCGCTCAGGTGAAGTCAGCTAGACTTCGGCTTTTGGCCCGTCGCGGCCAAATAGCGGCCTAAGCTCTGAGCCAAATGCCACCGCCCACACGTCATCATGCGGACTTAAGCACGGCAAATGACCGTTTGCGCATGGCCCGCTTTGCCTGGAAACTGACGGCGGGAGCGGGGCGGCCGACATGGAAGCCCTGGATCTTGTCTATGCCGAATTCGCGCATCAAGACCATCTGCTCGTCGGTTTCCACCCCTTCGACCAGGATCTTGTGGCCGCGATTTCGGACCAGGGTGATAATGTCCTGTAGCATTGCCTTGCCGCTCGGGGAGCTGCAGTCGTGAAGAAACGAGCGGTCGATCTTCACCGTATCGAAATCGATCAGGCGAAGCCACGAAAGGCCCGCGAAGCCCGTCCCGAAATCATCGAGCCATATCTTGATCCCGAGCAGCTTCAGGTCGCTGATGCAGCGCAGGATGTCCGAATGCATCTCCATCTCCAGCCCTTCGGTGATCTCGAAGGCCAGCCTGCTGCCGGCGACGCGGGTCTCGCCCAGAATAGTCGCAACAGACGTTGCGAAGCCCGGTGTCTTGAGCTGGATCGGGGAGACGTTGACACTGACGACACGGACGTGGTCGTCCGCCAGGAGCTCGGCGCACACTGTCCTTATCGCCCAGCGCCCGAGTTCCAGGATCGCACCGGTTCGTTCCGCAACGGGAATGAACAGGCTGGGCGGAACCGATGTGCCGTCCAGCATCTTGAGGCGCATCAGAGCCTCCACCGCTTCGACCCGGTCCGATTTGACATCCTGGATGGGCTGATAAACGAGTGAAACGAGATTCTGGCCGATCGCGATCTTCAGCAAGGCCGCAATGTTCTCACTCTCGTCGCTGCTTTGCGGATCGGTTGGATCGAACAGCCGGGCACAATTTCGGCCGCCGGCTTTTGCCAGATAGAGAGCGCGATCGGCCTCGTGGATGATCTTCTCCAGCTTGGCCCCGGTCTGCGTCCTGGTGAATGCGGCGCCAACGCTCACCGTTACGATCGAGACGCCGTCGCGCCGGAGCTCGTGGGTAAGCGCCAGGTTCTCCACCGTGCTGCAAATGGCTTCCGCGATGTTCAGGATCTGCTCTTTTGTCTCCATGCGCGCCAGGACGATGAACTCTTCGCCGCCGTAGCGGCCTATGGAACCATTATACTGTTTGATCATCTCGCTCAGGGCATTGGCGACATGGATCAGGCAGCGGTCGCCTTCCTGATGGCCGTAGCAGTCGTTGAATTTCTTGAAGAAGTCCACGTCGATGAGGATCGCCCCGAAGCTGGTGCCGACCTTTTGCCAATCGCTCCAGTAGTCCCGCAGCTTCTCGTCGATCGCGCGCCGGTTCTCCAGACCTGTAAGCGGATCGGTCCGCGACAATCTCAGCAGGGCCTTGCCGCGTTCGGTCGCCTCATTGTGCTGGATCTTGGCTTCCAGGGCATTCAGAAAGACGTTGTAGCGTTCCTCATTTAGTTTCCAGTTCACATACGAGGTGAACGTGAAACACGAAACATAGAAGGCCCCAAATACCATTTTGTATGTGAGGGTTGAAGGAACAAAGTAGTTTACAATATAAAGTATACATAAAATTACTGCGGAAGTTACGATAGAAAGCTTGAAATTGAACGTAAAGAAAAGATTGGCGCTCATCATGAATATGGTCCCAAAGACCATATAGTAAGAGACACTTTCCTTGTCCGCGCCCATAATCGCCGGACACAGCCAACCAACATAGCCAAAGATAATGGCCCCGGCGCAGGTCACGTCGAGCCATTCCGTCCCGACGCCATGGCGAAGCTGCGCTTCCAGGATCAAAAGCGCGCTCAATCCGACCGTGAAGCGCGCCGTGATCGTATAGGCGGCCACATCCGGGATCAGCAGCAGATCGGTTGCCGAAAACAAGAGATAGATCGCAACCGCGATCCAAAGCCCTGGCCTGGCTTCCCCTCTTCGCGTCGCCTGCGCTTCCGTGCGGTAAAGGGTGCGAAGCTCGTCGGCCCCCAGTTCGTAGCGCGGCTCGTACGGCTCCGCATCAACCGCATCGACCAATACGGATGACAGGTGTTCGTTCATCACAATAGACCCCGTTTGAAAGGGATTTTGTTTCCCGAACTCATTTCCAGCTTCTGCCCCCACGCGGGCCGGCTCCTTGGACGCGACGGCGATTGCGACGCCGGGCAAACAAATGCAATCGCGCAAGACAAGTTTCCGTTAACTCGAACCCGGAATTCGGGCCGAAAGCCGTCTAAAGAGGAACATGGTTGGCGGGAAATTAATCATAACGATAAAATGCCGTCGGCCCGACATTGGCAAAGGGAGCATTCTACGCAATAAGTTAACCGACTGTTAACTATGGAGTGATGGCGTGCAGACCGTTCTTGATGGCAAAAGCTTGATTACTGCCGAGATGCTCGCCGGCACGCTGCCTCGGGGAAAGCTCGAGCATCATGGCGAAGCGTTCGAAACCGCGCGTGCTGAGCTGGCCCTCATTCTCCACGCGACACAGCAGCAGGTCGAACAGGACAAGAACCCGGCCGAGATCGTCGGTCGCTTGCTGTCCTTTCTGAATGGCCTGCATTCCAAGGTTCATCCCGACGTCTGGCATGCGTTGATACCGGTCGCGCAGAACCATCCGATCCTGAAGTATTTTCTCGAGGATCCGCTGACGCACTGGTCCTTCACCAAGCCCAGGGGCTATTCCGGCGACGCGCAGTTGCTTGATTACATCTATTGCGATCCGCATGTGGCAGAGAGCGTGGCCAACGCCTCGGAGATCGGCAAGGCCCTGTACAGCCATACCCAGAACGTACCGTCATGCGTCGCCGCACGGGAGCGGCGCGATCTCTTGACCCGATATGTCGATCAGATCGCGGCCAAGAATGGACCGGAAACCGAGGTCCTGGCGATCGCGGCCGGCCATTTGCGGGAAGCCAATCGTTCGGTCGCCCTGACGGAGGGCCGGCTCAAGCGCTGGGTTGCGCTCGACCAGGACCCCCAGAGCGTTGGGCTTATCGCGCGCGACTTCCAGGGCACCGCGGTCGAAGCCATCGACGGCTCGGTGCGAACCGTGCTCACGCGAGGCCACAAGCTCGGCAAATTCGACTTCATCTATGCCTCCGGCCTTTACGACTACCTCGCCCACAACGTCGCCGTGAAACTCACGAAGACCTGCCTGCAGATGTTGAAGCCGAACGGCACCTTCCTGTTTGCGAACTACGCCGAGGGCACGCCTGACGCCGGCTACCGGGAGACATTCATGGACTGGGTGTTGCTGCTGAGATCGGAGATCGATATGTGGAACATCGTCAATGCCAGCGTCGACCGCAACACCGTCGAGGCGCAGGTGTTCTTCGGCGAGAACCGCAACGTGCTTTATGCCGTCATCGAAAAGCGCGGATAGCGACCGCCTGGACTGCACCAGGCCGGGCGTGCCTTTGGCTTGCACCTCCGGCCGCCTTCCGCTATAGAGCCGCCACCCGCGTAGACACCCTTGGAGGCAACGCGGCGGAAGGCCGCCTTCCCGCATGATCCCGAAAAGTGGATTCCGGTTTTCGGACCAGATCATGCATGGGTATGTCGGCTTTCGACGTTTACGGTCCAGGCACTCTGCCCACCGTGAGCGCTCCAGAACAAACCGAAAGGAAATGCCATGAGCCACGACACTTACGAGCTCAAGGCCGAAGCACGCGAACAGGTCGGTAAGGGGTCCGCCCGTGCAGTTCGCCGCAACGGTAAAGTGCCTGCAGTAATCTATGGTGACAAGCAGCCTCCCCTGGCTATCGCGCTCACCTACAAGGACATCTACTACAAGATCCATGGCGGCGGGTTTCTGACCACGATCGCCACGATCGATGTCGACGGCAAGAAGATCCAGGTCCTGCCGAAGGACTTCCAGCTCGACCCGGTCAAGGATTTCCCTGTCCATGTGGACTTCCTGCGCATCGGCAAGGACACCCAGGTCAATGTCGACGTGCCTGTCCACTTCATCAATGAAGACAAGTCGCCCGGCATCAAGCGCGGCGGCGTGCTCAACATCGTGCGTCACGAAGTCGAGTTCCACTGCCCGGCCAATGCGATCCCGGAATTCATCACCGTCGATCTCACCGGCGCCAACATCGGCGACTCGATCCACATCTCGGCGGTCAAGCTGCCGGCTGGCGTCAAGCCTGTGATCTCCGACCGCGACTTCACCATCGCGACCATTGCCGGTTCGTCGGCGATGAAGCCGGAGACGGAAGAGACGGCTGAAGCGGCTGCACCTGAAGCGGCTCCTGCCGCCGAAGAGAAGTAACTCTTTCACGCCCGGAGCAGGCGATGCTGCTGTTTGCAGGTCTCGGCAATCCGGGCGCGAAATACGCTGACAACCGCCACAATGTCGGTTTCATGGCGGCGGACGCAATCGCCCGCCGCCATTCCTTTTCGCCTTGGTCGAAGAAATTCCAGGGCCTGATTTCCGAGGGCACGCTCGGCGGCGAAAAAATCGTCCTGATCAAGCCGCAGACCTTCATGAACCTGTCCGGCCAGTCGGTCGGCGAAGCACTGCGCTTCTACAAGCTCGAGCTTTCCGCGCTCACCGTCTTCTATGACGAGATCGACCTTGCCGAAGGCAAGCTGCGCATAAAGACTGGCGGCGGTGCCGGCGGCCATAACGGCATTCGCTCGATCGACGGCCATGTCGGCAACGCCTATCGCCGCGTACGCATCGGCGTCGGCCATCCCGGCGTCAAGGAAATGGTCCAGCACCATGTGCTCGGCGATTTCGACAAGGCCGACCGCGAATGGCTCGACCCGCTGCTCGACGCGATCGCCGACAACGCCGCCATGATCGCCAAGGGCGACGAGTCCGGCTTCATGAACAAGACCAGCCTCGCCGTCCAGGGCAAGGCCGGCTCGCAACCGGAAAAGCCGGCACCGAAGCAGCCGGCGCAGAAGCAGCAAAGTCACGTCCGCCAAGCACGGCCTCAACAGCCGGTGGTCAAGCTGCCGGAAAGCGGTCCAATGGCCGCCATGCTGAAGAAGCTGTTCGGCGGCAAGGACTGAGCATCAAGGGGACCGAAGGGCTTGACGTTGATCACCCCTATCGCCCATAGCCCTGATCAAATTTCTATTTTCCCGATAGGACCGAACAAAAATGGGTTTCAAATGCGGCATCGTTGGCTTGCCCAACGTCGGCAAGTCGACGCTTTTCAACGCGTTGACCAGAACGGCTGCGGCGCAAGCCGCCAACTATCCATTCTGCACCATCGAACCGAACACCGGCGAGGTGGCGGTGCCAGATCCGCGCCTGCAGAAGATCGCCGCGATCGCCAAGTCGAAGGAGATCATCCCGACCCGCATATCCTTCGTCGACATTGCCGGTCTGGTGCGCGGTGCCTCGAAGGGCGAAGGGCTGGGCAACCAGTTTCTCGCCAACATCCGTGAGGTCGACGCCATCGTGCATGTGCTGCGCTGCTTCGAGGATGACGACATCACCCATGTCGAGGGCCGCATCGACCCCGTCGCCGATGCCGAGACGGTCGAGACCGAGCTGATGCTCGCCGACCTCGACAGCCTCGAACGCCGCATCGTGCAATTCCGCAAGCGCGCCGGCAGCAAGGACAAGGAAGCGACGACCGTGCTGCCGCTGATGGAGGCAGCGCTCGAACTGCTGCAGGCCGGCAAGCCGACCCGCATTCTGCTCAAGGGTATTTCGCCCGAAGATTTGCGCATCCTGCAGGGCTTGAACCTTCTGACCTCGCATCCCGTGCTCTATGTCTGCAATGTCGCCGAGGCCGACGCCGCCACCGGCAACGAGCACACCAGTGCCGTGGAAAACATGGCCACCGCCCAAGGCGCCGGCACCGTGGTGATCTCGGCGGCGATCGAGGCGGAAGTCGCCCAGCTCTCCGACGAGGAAGAAATGGAATTCCTGTCGTCGCTGGGCCTCGACGAACCCGGCCTGAACAAGGTCATCCGCGCCGGCTACGACCTGTTGCATCTCATCACCTATTTCACCGCCGGGCCGAAGGAGACGCGCGCCTGGACCATCCATAAGGGCGACAAGGCGCCACAGGCCGCCGGTGTCATCCACACCGATTTCGAGCGCGGCTTCATCCGCGCCCAGACCATCTCCTACAACGACTTCGTCACACTGGGCGGCGAAGTGGCGGCCAAGGAAGCCGGCAAGGCGCGTGACGAAGGCAAGGAATATGTCGTCCAGGACGGCGACGTGCTGTTGTTCAAGTTCAACACCTGATGTGACGGATGTCACGCCGCCGTGGCGGCGTGATCAGCGCCCTCTCCGGCTAGCCCGGGAAAACCAGCTATTGCCCAACTACCCTCCGGCCACTCACCCAGACCGTGGCGATGTTGGCCCGCGCTGCGTTGAGCACGATCTTCTGGAATATCTCCTCAAGCGTATCGTCGGCCATGCCGATGTGGATGTTCGATGCCCTGGCGCTGGTGTCGATCAGCAGCGCGTCAAACTCATAGCCGACGCGAAAATTGCCCGTCGGCAGATCAAGTGCTTCCGCACCGCCGGCGGTCGCCAGCCAGAACGCCTCCTGGTGCGTGATGGGTTCGCCGGGCGCACCGCGTTGCTCCGGCGGCAGGCCGGCATGCACACCGCTTTGCAGCGTCCTCGACGCTGACAATGCATGTCGGCAGCCATCGAACAGTGACGGGCTGTAGCCTCCGGAAATGTCGGTTCCGAGCCCGACGTGCATGTGCCGGTCAAGTGCTGCGCGCAGCGGAAATGCGGCATTGGCGAAATAGAAATTGGACAGCGGGCAATGGGCAACAGCCGCGCCCCTCTCCTCTATGAGGTCCATATCCTGCTCATCGATGAAATTCGAATGCGCCAGGATCGTATGCCGGGTGAGCAGGCCGAAACCATCAAGGCTTGCCGCATCGGTGCGGCCGAAGCGCGTCTCGACGAACTGCTTTGCCCAGTCGCTCTCCGAGCAATGCGTCTGCACGTGGCAGCCGAATTCGGTTGCCAGCTCGCCGAGTCCTTGCAGCGCCGCATCCGTGCAGCTTGGGATGAAGCGCGGTGTGATCGCCGGCTGGACGAGCGGCCTGTCGCGCGGATCCAGCGACTTGACCGCCTCGATGAACCGTCTGGTGTCCGATACCGCGCTTGCCGCATCGGCATCGCGGTAGAAAGGTGGACACTGCTCTGGATCGTCCATCACCACCTTGCCGACGAGCGCGCGTTGACCCTTCTCAAGACAGGTCTCGGCAAGCGCCAGGCTCGCGTCAACATGGACCGTGGCGAAATAGAGCGCCGTGGTGGTTCCGTTGGCCAGCAGGTTATCGACCAGATCGGCATAGACCTCGCGGGCATAATCGACATCCGCATAGCGGGCTTCGAGCGGAAAGGTGTATTTCTGCAGCCAGACTTCGAGCGGCACATCCAGCGCCTTGCCCATCTGCGGCCATTGCGGCGCATGGATATGCAGGTCGATGAGACCGGGCAGCAGGAATTGGCCATTGGCAAGCTCAACAAGCGTGCCCGCCAGGCGGGCAGCGTTCTGCCTGACCTCGTACTCGCGATGATCCGGCGCCAGCATTTCCGCGATGCGCCCCTGTGCATCGACGCTGAACAGATGGTCCTTCAGCACCTCCAGCCTGCCGCGTTGGGGCGTGTGGAAGGCGGTGCCGAGCAGCGTGAAGGGTTCTCTCGTCATTGCGGCTCCGGTTTGGCTAACGGTCTGCTTGGCCTACAAAAAAACAGTTGGCAAATGTTGTGGCCGCTGTCCTTCGGCACCGACTGATCCCATGATCGAGCGGGAATTTCCAGAGGGGTCAGAAGGGGAACGGTACATGGAACGCGTTGCGTCAGAGATCACATTGATTGCCCAACCGGACGATCCGCTGCCATGGGGCAAGGCAGCGCTGCTCGGCCTCCAGCATGTACTGGCGATGGACGTCTACATCGTGCCGTTTATCATCGCATCGGTGCTCGCCTTCAGCGTCGGCGATGCCGGCGCCTTTATCCAGTCCGCATTCGTGGCCGCAGGCATTGCCACACTGATCCAGTCGCAGCTTTTGATGCGGCTGCCGGTCGTCCAGGGGCCGTCCTTCGTCCCGATCGGCGCGGTGCTGGCCATCGCCTTCGGAGCAGGCGGCGGCGTTGGCGGTCTCTCCGCCGTGGTCGGAGCGCTCATTCCGGGCGCCATACTGGTCATCCTGCTCGGTTCGCCGACAAGAATCTTCCATCGCCTCGTCAACCGCTTCGTACCGCCCATCGTCGGCGGTGCGATCATCATCGTCGTCGGCGTCGCCTTGATGCCGGTGGCGCTCAAGGAGAGCGTGTTCGCGGTCCACGGCACCGCCACGGTCGGCGGCAACATCGTCCTCGCTTTTATCGCCGCTGCCTTCCTCGTCGGCTGCATGCTGACCGGCATGGCACTTGGCGCGAAGGGCGCCTGGCTGCGCCTGCTGTCCGTGATCATCGCCCTGGTGGCAGGCAGCGTGGCCGCCGCCTTCATGGGCCAGTTGAACATGGCGGGCGTTGCGGACGCGACATGGTTTTCCATGCCGCGAATCGCCTTCCTCAATCTCGACGTGACGTTCTCGCTGTCGGCGACACTGACGATGCTGATCGTCTATATCGTCGTTCTCGCCGAAACCACCGGCACCTGGTTCGCCGTCGGCGCCGTCATCGACAAGCCGCTGTCGGACGAGCAGCTCGACAAGGGCGCGACAGGTGAAGGCCTCGGCTGCCTGGTCAGCGCGCTGCTGTGCAGCACCCCGGTGACCGGCTATTCGTCCAATGCCGGCATCATTGCCATCACCGGCATTGCCAGCCGCGCCGCCTTTGCCGCCGCCGGCATCTTCCTGGTGCTGTTCGGGCTGATCGGCAAGCTTTCGGCGGTCATCGCCTCGATACCGGGGCCTGTCATCGGCGGCGTTTTCGGCGTCCTCTGCGTCGTCATCGCCATGAACGGTTTCCGCGTCGTGCGCGGTACACCCCTGACCGAGCGCAACATGCTGGTCATCGGTCTGCCGATCCTGATGGCGCTGTTTGCCACGCTGGCGCCGCCGGATTTCGTCAAGACGCTCCCCGACCTCGTGCAGTACATCCTCGGCTCATCGATCGCCTTCGGCGCCGTCTGGGCCATCGTGCTGCACCAGATCCTGCCAAACTCCCGGTAGACGTATCCTAAGATGGCGGGCGGCAATGTGCCGTCCGCTATCTCTCTGCATCGTTGACAGCACTTGCCGTTGACCTGTTTTGCGGGCGGCATGGCCTGCCTTGACCTTGTCACATCACGGGTCTAATCGGCTGGGGCACGCGGTCGGCGCTTTCGGCGAAAGTGTCCGTCTCGTGCAATCCAACACGACGCGTCAATCCGAACGCACCCTTTGACCCCAGCAAGGGATATCAGGCGATGATCAAGGCCTTCGTCGTGGACAATGACCGCCTGCGCGTCGTCGACGATCTCCTGGCAAACAGCGAGACCATCGTCTGGGCGGACCTGTTCAACCCGACAAAGGAAGAGGAAGCGACGATCGAGAGCTGGCTCGGCGTTGCCATTCCGACGCGCGAGGAGATGGAGGAGATCGAGATTTCGAGCCGCCTCTATGTCGAGGACGGCGCCTACTTCATGACCGCCACCCTGCCCGCCCAGACCGAGGTCGACGATCCCTTGATGTCGCCGGTCACCTTCGTGCTCGCCGGCACAAGGCTGATCACGGTGCGCTACCACGAGCCGAAGGCCTTCAAGACCTTTCCGCAGCGCGCCGAGAAGGTGGCGACCGGCTGCACCAGCGGCGACACCATCCTGATCGGCTTGCTGGAGGCGATCGTCGACCGTCTCGCCGACATTCTGGAACGCGCCGGCCGCGACATCGAGGCGATCTCGCGCGATATATTCGAGGCGCGGTCGACCAAGGTTTCCAAGCGCAACCGTGATTTCCAGGAGTTGCTGAAAGCCATCGGCCGCAAGGAGGACATCGCGTCTTCGATCCGCGACAGCCTGATCTCTCTGCAGCGGCTGGCAGGCTTCTTCGCCCATGCCTCGACCCGCACCAAGATGAGCAAGGACACCAAGGCGCGCATCAAGACGCTGTCGCGCGATGTGCTGTCGCTCGCCGACCACGCCACCTTCCTGTCGCAGAAGATCTCCTTCCTGCTCGACGCCACCCTCGGCATGATCTCGATCGAGCAGAACGCCATCATCAAGATCTTCTCGGTCGCCGCCGTCATCTTCCTGCCGCCGACTTTGGTCGCCTCGATCTACGGCATGAATTTCGACGTCATCCCCGAGTTGAAATGGGAGCTTGGCTATCCCTTCGCCATCGCCATGATGGTGCTGTCGGCGATCCTGCCCTTCTGGTACTTCCGCCGCCGCGGCTGGCTCTGAGTGGCCCTGTCGATCGGCTGCCACAGGCTGGCGCAGTAGAAATCGCTTGACCAAACGAACGCCGGCCTGCATCCGGAAACCCCGATCCTGGGGATCGTGGGTCGACAAGCCGGATTCCAGACCATGACTGCAGAGATAAAAACATGGGCCTATGAGGACTTCATCGAGGGCGCATCGATCGACCTCGGCTCGAAGCTCGTGAGTGCCGCCGAGATCGTCGAATTCGCCGGAGAATTCGACCCGCAGCCGATGCATCTCGACGAGGAAGCCGGTAAGGCCAGCATCCTCGGCGGGCTGGCAGCGTCGGGCTGGCACACCTGCGCAATGTTCATGCGCATGCTGTGCGATGCGTTCCTGCTGGACTCGACCTGCCAGGGCGCGCCCGGAGTCGATCAGGTCAAATGGAAGAAGCCGGTCCTGGCCGGCGACCAACTGACCGGCACCCTGATGGTTATTGCCAAGCGCCTGTCGAAATCGAAGCCGCAACTCGGCTTCGTCACCATGCGCAGCGAACTGTTCAACCAGCGTGGCGAAAGCGTCTTCGAGCTCGAGAACTCCGTCATGTTCCTCACGCGCGATGCCGCGGGGAGCCAAGCATGACACTGGACGAGTTCTTCCGTATCGGCACCACCGTCACGCTCGGCTCGCACTCATTCGAGCCCGAGGCGATCAAGGCCTTCGCCCGTAAGTACGACCCGCAAATCTTCCATATCGACGAGGAGGCCGCGAAGAAAAGTGTGCTCGGCGGCCTCTGCGCGTCCGGCTGGCACACGGCCGCGACCTGGATGAAACTCAATCTGGAAAACCGTATGGACGCCGAGATCGCTGCGTGGAGCGGTCCCGGTCCAGTGCCGGAATTCGGTCCCTCGCCCGGCTTCAAGAACCTGAAATGGCTGAAGCCGGTCTATGCCGGGCAAACCATCACCTTCACGCGCACCGCGCTGTCGCACCGCCCAATCGCCTCACGCCCCGGCTGGCGGCTGCTGGCGCTGCGTTCGGAAGCTTTCGATTCCACCGGCGACAAGGTGCTCGAGTTCGAAAGCGCCGTTCTGGTGAAGGCCGAGTAACGCCACTTTCCCTCTCCCTTCTTGTAGGAGAAGGGAGAGCACTCCTCAATGTCCTTCGAACCCTATCAGCGTTCTGACCGGCACACCGAGGGCTTCGAGCTTGGCGCGGCCGCCGAGGTCCGGCAGGTCGATGACAAAACAGGCAGCGAGGATGTCGGCGCCGATCTGGCGCAGAAGTTTGACCGCGGCTTCAGCCGTTCCGCCGGTGGCGATCAGATCGTCGACAAGGATCACCTTCTCGCCCGGAGCAACGCCGTCCTTGTGCATCTCCATCTCGTCCAGCCCATATTCCAGGCTATAGGCGACGCGCACCGTTTCGTAGGGCAGCTTGCCCTTCTTGCGGATCGGCACGAAACCGGCCGAGAGCTGATGGGCGACGGCGCCGCCAAGGATGAATCCACGTGCCTCGATGCCGGCGATCTTGTCGATCTTCTGGCCGGCATAGGGATGCACCAGTTCGTCGATGGCGCGGCGGAAGGCGCGCGCATTGCCGAGCAGCGTGGTGATGTCGCGAAACAGGATGCCGGGCTTGGGATAATCCGGAATGGTGCGGATCGCGGCGAGCAATGTGTCTTCGAGGGAGGATTTCATGGGTCGAGATTACCTGAAACGGACGTTCTTGCGCGACAATTGTTCGATCGAACTGCAGCCCATCAGCTTCATGCCGCGTTCGATCTCGACCCGCATCTGCTCAAGCGCCCGTTCGACGCCGGGCTGGCCTGCCGCCGCGAGCGGGAACAGATAGTAGCGTCCGACGCCGACGGCCTTGGCACCGAGCGACAGCGCCTTCAGCACATGGGTGCCGCGCTGCACGCCGCCATCCATGATGACGTCGATCCTGTCGCCAACGGCGTCGACGATCTCGGCAAGCTGATCGAACGCCGCCCGCGAGCCATCCAGCTGCCGCCCGCCATGGTTCGACAGCACAATGCCGCTGCAGCCGATGTCGACGGCGCGTCTTGCATCCTCCACCGATATGACGCCCTTGAGGCAGAACGGACCCGACCAAAGCTTGACCATCTCGGCCACGTCGTCCCACGTCATCGACGGGTCTAGCATCTCGGTGAAGTAGCGGCTGATCGACATCGTGCCGCCACCCATGTCGACATGCTCGTCGAGCTGCGGCAGCTTGAACCCCTCATGGGTGAAATAATTGATCGCCCAGGCCGGCTTGAGCGCGAACTGCGCCATTCCGGCGAGATTGAGCTTGAAGGGAATGGCAAAGCCGGTGCGTTTGTCGCGCTCGCGGTTTCCCCCGGTGATGCTGTCGACGGTCAGCATCATCACCTCGACGCCGACCGCCTTTGCGCGCTGCATCATCGCCCGGTTAAGACCTCGGTCCCGGTGGAAATAGAACTGGTAGACCTGTGGGCTGCTGCTGATGCCGCGCGCCTCCTCGAGGCTGACGGTGCCAAGCGAGGAGACGCCGAACATGGTGCCGTATTTGGCGGCGGCCCTGGCGACCGCGCGCTCACCCTGATGGTGGAACAGGCGCTGCAAGGCGGTCGGCGAGCAATAGAACGGCATCGCCAGCTTCTGGCCCATGACCGTCACCGACATGTCGACCTCGCTCACTCCGCGCAGCACGTTGGGAACAAGGTCGCAGGTCTCGAAGCTTTCGGTGTTGCGGCGATAGGTGACCTCATCGTCGGCCGCGCCGTCGATGTAGTTGAAGATCGGCCCGGGCAGCCGCTGCTGTGCCATCCGCCGGAAATCGGAAAAGTTGTGACAGTCGCTGAGCCGCATCATCGAATTCCAAAGGCCATGGCGGGACGAGCTTCTCGCCACCGTTCGATGCGTCGAATATCAACCTGATGCCGCCATGCCAACGGACTAATTGCCGAACTTTCGCTTGAGCACGAGCGTTAACAAAAAAGGAGCGCCTTAAGCGCCCCTTCCCGTCTAAATCCGGCTGACGAGGATTACATGCCGAGATCGGAACGAAGCTCGGCCCTGGCCACTTCATATTCAGCCTTGAAGTCGTCCCGGTTGAGCAGGACCGCGGCAATAACGCTGCCGGAAATCTTGCCCATCTCGACGTCGGACGCATAGTGGATGCCGCCGACCTCGCGGTTGTGGGCGTATTCGGCCGCACGCGCCATGATCTCGGCGCGCTTTTCCGGGACCATGTCGGACAGGATGATGCCCATCATCGTGCCTACGGTGGCATGGCCGGACGGCCAGGAACCGGAGCTCGACAGCTTGACCGCCGGCTTGACGAGATCGCTGAGCTGATGCGGGCGCGGGCGCTTCCAGACATCCTTGGCCGGGTCGACTACAGCCCCTTCGGTAGCCACCACGCGATCGAAGAAAGCGCTGAATTTCGGCAGCGTTTCCTTGTTGAATTTCGGCCCCATGACGTCGGCAAAGCGCCAGACATTCTCCTCGGCATCAGCCACCGCGCTGGCGACCATCTCCGGGGTGCGCGTCACCTGCAGCGTCAGCACCTCGCCGAGTTCGGCCTTGGTCTGCGCCGAATCGTTTGCCGGCGGCGGCGGCAGGATCATCGTCAGGTCGACGTCCTTGTTGGTGACGAAGGGCTGGGCGTCTTCCGCTTGCGCTGCCGAGCCGAGGATGAGCAGCAACAGGCCTGCCGCGAGCGATGCGTATCTTTTCATGAATGCGATCCTTTGATGAGAGCAGCACAGGATCGCCGGATGCGATGACGGCCATGTGACATGACCAGCCTCCGGAAATGCAAAAGGGCGCCTCTCGGCGCCCTTCGCGATCACTTGATTGTATGGCCTAGTGGGCCACGCCTTCCCACACCTTGCGCTTGGTGAGATAGACCAGCGCGCCGAACAAAAGCAGGAACACCAGAACGCGAAAACCGGTCTTCTTGCGGTCTTCCATATGCGGCTCGGCCGCCCACGCCAGGAAGGCGGAGACGTCGCGGGAATACTGGTCGACGGTCTGCGGCGCACCGTCATCATAGGTCACCTGGCCGTCGGAGAGCGGCTTGGGCATTTTCAGCGACACGCCGGACATGAAGTACGGATTGTAGTGGGTGCCTTCCGGGATCACCATGCCGGCCGGCGGCGTCTGGTCGTAGCCGGTCAGCAGCGAGTGGATATAGTCGGGACCGCCGGCATCGTATTGTGTGAAGATGTCGAAGACGAATTGCGGAAAGCCGCGCTCGACGCCGCGCGCCTTGGCCAGCAGCGACATGTCGGGCGGGGCAGCGCCGCCATTGGAAGCAGCAGCCGCTTCCTCATTGGCGAAGGGCGGCGGGAAATGGTCGGACGGCTTGCCGGGACGGTCGAACATGTCGCCGGCATCGTTGGGGCCGTCATGGATTGTGTACTCGGCCGACAGCGTCTTGATCTGCGCATCGGAATAGCCGAGGTCCGACAGCGTGCGGAACGCCACCAGGTTCATCGAATGGCAGGCCGAGCAGACTTCCTTGTAGACCTTGAGGCCGCGCTGCAACTGCGCCTTGTCGTAAGTGCCGAATGGGCCGGTGAAACTCCAGTCCATTTCCTTTGGCTCGTCGATCGGGAAATGCGTCGGATTGGCCACATTGTGTGCCTCTTCGGCGGCGATCGCCCGAGTGCCCGCGGCCCCAGCGGCGACCGCCACGAGGCCGATCAGCGCCAGCGAGGTGAGAATCTTTTTCATGCCAAATCCCCTTAGATTCTCTACCCGCTCAGCCTTTGGTTTCCGGAGCCGCCGTAGCGCCCGCCGGATGTCCGCTGCCGCCCTTGTTCTTCTCGAGCACCGCCTCGGTGATCGAGTTCGGCAGCCGTCGCGGCGTCTCGATCAGGCCGAGCACCGGCAGCGCGATCAGGAAGAAGGCGAAGTAGAACAATGTCGCCATCTGCGCCATGAACACATAGCTGCCTTCGGCCGGCTGCGAGCCCAGCCAGCCAAGCAGGATGGCATCGGCCACGAACAACCAGAAGAACAGCTTGTACCAGGGCCGGTAAACGGCCGAGCGTACCTTCGAAGTGTCGAGCCACGGCACCAGGAACAACATGACGATGGCGCCGAACATGCACAGCACGCCGCCGAGCTTGGAGTTGATCGGCCCGACATTGAAGGTGATGGCGCGCAGGATCGCGTAGAACGGCAGGAAGTACCATTCGGGCACGATGTGGGCCGGCGTCTTCAGCGGGTTGGCGACGATGTAGTTGTCGGGATGGCCGAGATAGTTCGGCAGGTAGAAGACGAAATAAGCGAAGAAGAACAGGAACACGATCATGCCGAACGCGTCCTTGATGGTCGCGTAGGGGGTGAAGGCGACAGTGTCGGTCTTCGACTTGACCTCGATACCCGTCGGGTTCGACTGGCCCACGACATGCAGCGCCCAGATGTGCAAAACGACGACGCCGGCAATCATGAACGGCAACAGATAGTGCAGCGCAAAGAAACGGTTCAGCGTCGGGTTGTCGACGGCAAAGCCGCCGAGCAGCAGCTGCTGAATCCAGTCGCCGACCAGCGGAATGGCGCTGAAGAAGCCGGTGATGACGGTGGCGCCCCAGAAGCTCATCTGGCCCCATGGCAGCACGTAGCCCATGAAACCGGTCGCCATCATCAGGAGATAGATGATGCAGCCGAGGATCCAGAGCAGTTCGCGCGGCGCCTTGTAGGAGCCGTAATAGAGGCCACGGAAGATGTGGATGTAGACGGCGACGAAGAAGAACGAGGCGCCGTTCGAATGCATGTAGCGCAGCAGCCAGCCGGAATTCACGTCGCGCATGATCTTCTCGACCGAGCCGAAGGCCAGATTGGTGTCAGCCGTGTAATGCATGGCCAGCACGATGCCGGTCAGGATCTGCGCCACCAGCATGATCGAAAGGATGCCGCCAAAGGTCCACGCATAGTTGAGGTTGCGCGGCACCGGATAGGCAACGAAGCTGTCATAGACCAGCCGCGGCAGCGGCATGCGGGCGTCGAACCAGCGTCCGAGACCGGTTTTGGGCGTATAGGTCGAGTGTCCCTCGCTCATCGAAATATCCCCTGCCTCAACCGATAAGGATCTTGGTATCGGAAATGAACTTGAATACCGGAACCGCCATGTTCTCAGGCGCCGGGCCTTTGCGGATGCGGCCGGCCGTATCGTATTGCGAACCGTGGCACGGGCAGAACCAGCCGCCGAAATCGCCTTCCTGGCCAAGCGGAATGCAGCCGAGATGCGTGCAGACCTGAACCATCACCATCCAGGCCTCCTTGCCGGGCGTGGTGCGATTGGCGTCGGTCGCCGGCGCATCGGACGGCAGATTGGCGTTGCGGGCGATCGGATCCTTGAGATCGGCGAGATTGACAGCCTCGCCGTCCTTCATTTCCTGTTCGGTGCGGTTGCGGACCACGACCGGCTTGCCGCGCCACTTGACGATCAGCGACATGCCCGGCGTCAGCGAGGCGACGTCGACTTCGACGGAAGCGAGCGCCAGCGTCGAGGCATCGGGGCGCATCTGGTCGATGAACGGCCACGCGAAAGCACCCGCGCCGACCACTGCGGCCATGCCGGTGGCGACGTAGAGAAAATCACGACGGTTGGGATCCTGGGTGTCGGTTGCGCTCACGGGTGCCTGATCCTTTCGCCTCTTCCGTGCCGGTGGCTGAGCCTTGTTCCCCGCTCAATTACGCCAACCCGACAGCGCATGGCGAACAGGCTTGCGAATTCCTCCGGCATTTGGACTTCGGTTTATGCGTGAAGCCCGTTTTTGTCCAGACGGGTGAAGGCACAAGGGCAGATTGTCGCGGGCGTTCCGCACAGCGATGAATTTGACGTGCTTGGCTAAATGTAGCAATATGTCTACATCTACTCGACGGAGGTGCTGAAATGAACATCTCAACGAAGACGATCACCATCATGTCGAGCCGTGAATTCAACCAGGACACGGCGCTTGCGAAGCGGGCTGCCAGGAACGGACCGGTTATCATCACCGATCGCGGCAAGCCTTCCCATGTGCTGATTTCGATGGAGGAATACGAGCGGTTGGAGAAGAAGCCGAGAAGCCTCGCGGACGCGATTGCCGACGATCGCCCCGAAGCAGACTTCGACTGGGAACCACCTCGCCTGGAAGGACCGTTTTTCAAGATTCCCGATCTCGACTGATGTTTATTCTCGACACCAATGTCGTTTCGAATCTGCGTCGTCGGGACAAGGCCGATCGCAACGTTTTAGCCTGGTCTGAGACCCACGACGTCGCCAGCTTTTTCATGTCGGTGATTTCGATCCTGGAACTCGAAATCGGAACACTGTTGTTGTCGAGGAAGGACACCCGCCAGGCCGCCATGTACCGTGAGTGGTTGGATCAAATACTAATTCCACAGTTCGACGACCGGATACTGAGCATAGACACGGCCGTTGTCGTGCGTTGCGCAAACCTCCACGTTCCTGACCCTAAGCCGGAACGCGATGCTCTCATTGCCGCCAGCGCGCTTGTCAATAATTTGACAGTCGTGACACGCAATACCAAGGATTTTGAGGGCACCGGGGTGAAGCTTTTCAACCCCTGGATACCCGCGAAGGGCTAGATAGCCAGGGCACAAATCATAGACCGCGACACCTGGTCTGTTCGCTCCGACCATTGGAAGGGCGAATTGCAATGTGGCGCCTACGGCTCTCCTGCCTGATCTTCAACTATCTGCCTGGCGTCGGAGGCGGCCCCGCCTGCATACACATCCCTACGCTGAGATCTTCATCATTCGCCAGGGCACCGGCCTGTTCACCGTCGGCGACCAGGAGATCGAGGCATCCGCCGGCCAGATCCTGATCGTGCCGCCCAATACGCCGCACAAATTCACCAATCTCGGCCCAGGCCCGCCGGAGACGACCGACATCCACGAGAATGGCAGCTTCATCACCGAATGGCTTGAGTAGACCATGATCCCGAAAAGTGGGAACCGGTTTTCGGAATAAGATCATGGTCCAACAAAAGAGAGTTATTTCGCGCCGAGCCTGGCCAGCACCGCTTTCGGGATGTTGTATTCACGAATGACGGTATCGTGCTTGCGCAAGCCGCACAGCTCGCGCTGGATGAAATAGCCATGCACCGCCTCGGCGGCATCCTTGAGCAGCCGGGGGCGCAGTTGCTCGTCGGCATTGTCGCGCAGCCTGGCCAACGTTTCCTCTACCCGCTGGCCGGCGCGGCCAAGTGCTGCCGCCTTTTCCGCCAATATTTCATGGCCGAGCGCGTCGAAGGCGGCTTCCGCGGACGAGGCGCCGGCTAGATGAGATGGCGGACGCAAGGACATTTCAGCTTCCTTTCCCGAAGACCATGCGGTGTGTGACGAATTCTTCGCCTTCCACGCGCTGAAAGCCAAGCCGTTCGTAGAAACCGAAGGCTTCTTGCGGCGCGCGGGTGTTCAGCACGGCGAAATGGTGACGTGCCCTGTCGATAACGGTCTCGACCAGCATCCGGCCAAGACCGTTGCGACGGTGGCGCGCACTGACGAACAGGTGCCGGACCCGGCCGTGGCCCCTGGCCTCGAAATAGGGATCGATGTTCAGCCCGCACACGCCGGCGAGTTCCCGGCCATTCCAGGCTCCGTAGAGTGCCTCGCCGCGCTTCAAGAACTTGTTACGGCCGCTAGCCCAGCCATCCGCCAGGCGCACCAGCATCCAGTAGCCCCCAAACCGGCTTTCCTGCTTCAGCGCGTCGAAGGCCGGCGTGGTTGGCCGGAGCCGCTTGAGCACATAGCTCACTCCGGGGCCGATCTCTGGAATGACCTCTGCCGATCCAACCATGCCCTACTCCGCAGGCCGCGTCTCTTCGAGCACGCTGTCCTCGTGATAGAGAAAACCGCCGGACTGCCGCTTCCACAGCCGCGCATAGAGCCCGTCGAGCGCCACCAGCTGGTCATGCGTGCCTTGCTCGACGATGCGGCCGCCGTCGAGCACCACCAGCCGGTCGAGTGCTGCGATCGTCGACAGCCGGTGGGCGATGGCGATGACCGTCTTGTTCTCCATCAGCCGCGTCAGATTCTCCTGGATTGCCGCCTCGATATCCGAATCGAGCGCCGAGGTCGCCTCGTCGAGGATCAGGATCGGCGCGTCCTTCAGGAAGACACGGGCGATCGCCACGCGCTGGCGCTGGCCGCCCGACAGTTTGACGCCGCGCTCGCCGACAAAGGCCTCGTAGCCGGCGCGGTCCCTGTTGTCGCGCAAGGTCAGGATGAACTCGTGCGCCTCGGCCTTTTTCGCCGCCGCGATCACCTCCGCATCGGTCGCGTCAGGCATGCCGAGCTTGATGTTGTCGCGCAGCGAACGGTGGAACAGCGCCGTGTCCTGGCTGACGACGCCGATATTGGCGCGCAGCGAATTTTGCGTGACTTTGGCGACATCCTGGCCATCGATGGTGATCGACCCGCTCTCCAGATCGTAGAGCCGCAGGATCAGATTGGCGAGGGTCGTCTTGCCCGCGCCAGACGGTCCGACCAGCCCGACCTTCTCGCCCGGCTTGACGACAAGGTCGATGCCGTTCAGTACGCCGAAACCTTTGCCGTAATGGAACTCGACGTTCTTCACCTCGATACGCCCGCCTGCCACCACGAGTTCCTTGGCGTCGGGCGCATCCGTGAGGCCGAGCGGCTGCGAAATCAGCGCCTTGGAGTTCTCCAGCACGCCGAGGTTTCGCAAGATGCTGTTGAGCTGCATCATCAGCCGGCCAAGCAGCATGTTGAGCCGCAGCACCAGCGACAGGGTGAAGGCGACAGCGCCGACGGTGATCGAGCCCTCGACCCAGAGATAGACGGCAAAACAGCCGATCGCCGTGATCATGATGCCCGACAGCGTCGTCAGCGCCATGCGCACGCCGGTCAGCCGGCGGGTGAACGGGCGCAATGCGTCGAGGTAGATGTCGAAACCGTTCCTGATGTAGCGGTCGTCGCCATCGGCCGAGAACAGTTTCAGCGTCTGCACGTTGGAATAGGAATCGACAATGCGGCCGGTGATCATCGAGCCGGCCTCGGCTGTTTCCTCGGCATGCTTGCGGATTGCCGGCAGATAGAGCTTGGCCAGCCAAGCGAAAGCGGAAATCCAGATCACCACCAGCACCGCCAGCCTGAGATCGAGGCCTGCGACCAGCGCCAGCGTCGTCACCGTATAGACGATCATGAACCAGACGACCTCGATGAAGCTTTCCATCAGGTCGCCGGTGGCCTGGCCCGCCTGCCAGACCTTTGTTGCGATGCGGCCGGCGAAATCGTTCTGGAAGAAGGCGTAGGACTGGCGCGAGACATGCCGGTGCGCCTGCCAGCGCACCAGATTGTAGAAGCCGGGCGTGATCGTCTGTTCGTCGACCAGCGCCGAAAGGCCGACGACGACGGTGCGGATGACCAGCACCACCACGGCCATGAAAACCAGTTCAGGGCCTGCGGCGGCCCACAGTGCGTGCCAACTGCGCTCGGCGGGAAGCTGGTCGAGAATATCGACCAGCCGCCCGACGAAGTAGAACAGGCCGGCCTCGACCAGCGGCGCGATGCCGCCGATGACCAGCATGGCGAAGAAGGCGAACTTCGCCTGGCCGACATAGTGCCAGAGAAAGCCGCCGACGCTGGTCGGTGGCCGAAGATTCGCTGGCTCCCTGAACGGATAGACCCAGTTCTCGAACCAGCGATAGACGGCTGTCATCATGCGGCGGCCATCATTCTGCGGCTTGCCCCTTTGCAAGTGCGTCGTTGGCGGCGTCGGCGGGACCGTCCTCAAGCAGGAACCCGCCCGACTGGCGCTGCCAGAGCTGCGCGTAGAGCCCGCCCTTGGCGACGAGTTCCTCGTGCGAACCTTCCTCGATGACACGACCCTTGTCCATCACCACCAGCCTGTCCATCGCCGCGATGGTCGACAGCCGGTGCGCTATGGCGATGACGGTTTTGCCTTGCATGAGCTTGTAGAGATTCTCTTGGATCGCCGCCTCGGCTTCGGAATCAAGCGCCGAAGTCGCTTCGTCAAGGATAAGTATAGGTGCGTCCTTCAACATAACGCGAGCAATGGCGACGCGTTGCCGCTGGCCGCCGGACAATTTGACGCCGCGGTCACCGACATGGGCATCGAAGCCCTTGCGGCCGCTGGCATCCGAAAGCCCGCCGATGAAATCCAGCGCCTCGGCGCGGCGCGCCGCCTCGACAAGCATCTCGTCGGTGGCATCGGGCCGGCCATAAAGGATGTTCTCGCGCACCGAACGATGCAGCAGCGAGGTGTCCTGCGTGACCATGCCGATCTGCGCACGCAGCGAATCCTGCTTCACACCGGCGATCTCCTGGCCGTCGATCAATATCTGCCCGGCTTCGAGGTCGTAGAAGCGCAGCAACAGGTTGACCAGCGTCGACTTGCCGGCGCCGGAACGGCCGACGATGCCGACCTTCTCGCCCGGTTTCACCGCCAGCGACAGGCCTTCAATCACACCCTTCTGCTTGCCGTAGTGGAAGCGAATGTCCTCAAAGCGGATCTCACCCCTGGAAACGCTGATCTCCTTCGCGTCCGGCCTGTCCTCGACAAGGCGCGGCAGCGAGATTGAGGCGATGCCGTCCTGCACCGTGCCGATGTTCTCGAACAGGCCCGACATTTCCCACATGATCCATTGCGACATCCCCCACATCCTGAGCACAAGGCCGATGACCACGGCGACCGCGCCGATCGTCACTGCTTGCCCCAGCCACAGCCACAACGCCATCGCGGTGACAGAGAACAAGAGCAATGCATTTAGGATGTAAAGCGAGCCAAAAAGCACTGTCACCAGCCGCATCGACCGGTAGACCGTTTCGAGAAAGCCGGACATGCCGTCTTTGGCGAATGACGCTTCGCGGCGTGCATGGCTGAACAGCTTGACCGTCTGGATGTTGGAGTAGCTGTCGACGACACGGCCCGTCATGATCGAGCGCGCATTGGCCTGTTCCTCGCCAACCTTGCCCAGCCGGGGAATGAAAAACCGCAGCAAAAGGATATAGCCGACCAGCCAGACGCCGAGCGGCGCGGCCAGCCGCCAGTCGGCCGAGCCGACGATGAGCAGCATGCCGAGGAAATAGACGATAACGTAGTTCAGGACGTCGATCACCTTGATGACGCATTCGCGCACGGCGAGAGCCGTCTGCATCAGCTTTGTCGCGATGCGGCCGGCGAACTCGTCCTGGTAGAAACTCATCGACTGCTTGAGCAGATAGCGGTGCACCTGCCAGCGGATGCGCATGGGATAATTGCCCATCAGCGTCTGCTGGTTGAGAAACGAATGCAGCCATACCGTGCCCGGCAGCGCGAACAGCACGATGAAGGCCATGCCGGCGAGCTTCCAGGCTTCCGTCTGCAGGAAGGTTTCGCGATTCTGCCCCGACAGCCAGTCGACGATGCGGCCGAGGAAGCCGAACATCCATACTTCGGCGATCGCGATGGCCGTCACCAGCACCGCGTCGAAAAGGATATAAGGCCATGCGCCGCGCGTATAATGCAGGCAGAAGGCAACCAGCGTCTTGGGCGGCTCGACCGGTTCCGCTGCGGGGAACGGATCGAGCCTTTTTTCAAACCAGCTAAACAACAACATAGGTTATGCCTGTGAAATGTGTTTGCCGCTTACGCGGCACGTGAGCGTACGAAATCCCCGGTACCCATGGCATCAAGGGCCGACGGTCTGGAATCACCCGGACCGTCGGCCATGCCTCGTGCAATATAGGGGCTCGCGGGCTTTTCGCCGACAGCTGCGCCAGCCGATCCTGACGACACGGTGCCGCCAGCCCGGTTTTTCGCGCCCGGCCTGACCAGCCGGATGATCCGGCGCACCAGCGACGGGCGGCTCGGATCGGGAACCGCGCGCGAAAAATCGACATCCGGCAGCATGCCGCGATGCGGCCGGCGGCGAACCTCGGCGTGAACCGCAGACGAATAGGTGTCGCCGATCAGCAGCGCCCAGGTCGGCAGTCGGTGGATATGCAGGCTCCTCGAGCCAGGTATTCTATAGGGATCGAACATCGGTCCGTCCTCCGTGTGAAAATCGAGATAAAAAGGCGAAGCAATATCGTCCGCCGGCATTCGGCCGGAGGCGCGCTTTGCGTCGGTCTGGACACGATAAGCATCGGTCCGGACACGACAAGCATCGGTCCGGACAGCTTCAGTTGGGGCGTTTAGCCCTTTTGACTTTTTGAAAACATCGCAGGATTCCTTCGAGAGCCGAAAAATCGTTTCGGCGGGAATCGGTGCGATCAAGTCTTAGAGAGTCAGGAGAATCGTCGTACCGAAACCGCCGGCAGGCAGGTAAGCCCATAAGAGGGGCGCTGGATGTGCATGGTCATCATGAATTACCCCTCCATCGGTTCGGGTTGACAATGGAGCTGACATACCCGACTTCGCAGAAAATGGCCACCCGCAGGTCCAGCAATTTCCAAAACCGCGAGCCCGCTGTGGCCGATTTGCCACTTATTAGAAAGACGCGGAAATGAACTGTCGTCTCCGCATCGCGCTCTACCAGCCGGATATCGCCGGCAACACCGGGACAATCCTGCGCTTCGCCGCTTGCCTCGGACTTGGCGTCGACATCATCGAACCGGCCGGATTTCCGCTCTCCGACAAAGCGCTCAAACGAGCCGGCATGGACTACCTCGAAATGGCTGCCCTGACCCGGCATGTCGACTGGCACGCCTTCGAGGAACGGCGCAAGGCTGGTTCGCACCGGCTGGTGCTGCTGTCGACCAAAGCGACGACGGCCTACACCGACTTCACCTTCGCCGAAGGCGACATTCTGCTGTTCGGTCGCGAATCCGCAGGCGTGCCGGATCCTGTCCATCAGGCGGCGGATGCGCGGCTGACCATCCCCATGCAGGGCACGGCGCGCAGCATCAATGTCGCGCTTTCGGTCGCCATGGCGGCGGGCGAAGCCATCCGGCAACTCGGATAGGATCCGCAACCCATCGACAACACCATGCTTGCCGCCGCCGACGACAGTGGTTTCTCCACTCATTCTTACCCAGGCACACATCGCCTTCTCCTTCGTTTGCAGACCCCGGGTTTCTTCGCTACAAGCTCAGCTTAACTTGAGGTCAAGCGGGAAAATCAGGAATGGCACCGATAACGGAATTAACGGTCGGCCAGGTCGCCATGCGCAGCGGTGTGGCGGTGTCGGCATTGCATTTCTATGAGGCCCGCGGCCTGATCCGCAGCCACCGCACGGCGGGAAATCAGCGCCGCTACGGCCGTGACGTGCTGCGGCGCGTGGCGATCATCAAGGTGGCGCAGGAGGTCGGCATTTCGCTGGCCGAGATCGGTGAAGCCCTGGCATCGCTGCCAGAAGGCCGCACGCCGACGCGCGATGACTGGAACCTTTTGTCGACCGCCTGGCGCGACGGGCTCGATCACAAGATCGCCCAGTTGAAGAAACTGCGCGACGGGCTGACCGACTGCATCGGCTGCGGCTGCATGTCGATCGACAAATGCCCGCTGCGTAACAAGGGCGACCGGCTGGCGCGCGAGGGGACAGGGGCAAGAAGGCTGGTTGCTCCGCCTCTCTCGAGGACATCCTAGTCAGCCGCAGGCAACCGCCTGATGGTGAACTCGATCAAGTCGCCCGGCCGCTCGAACCAGCTTTCGATCTCGGTCCAGTAGGCCTGCTTGGGAAAGCGCTCGAACCATTCCTTGGCCTTGAGCCGCGCATCGGAGCGCGGCAGCACGAAGGTCTCGCGCAGGAAACCGTCGCGCGGCATACGAACACGCTCGGCACGGCTTTGGTCGAGCCTTTTCTTCAGGCCATCCAGCGGCGGTCTTGCCGGGGTGCGCACGAAACAACTCCTTGCACCTGGCGCATGACCCCGAAATCGGAATCGAGTTTCGGAAAGGATCATGCGCAAAACCAAAGTGACTTGACCCTTGCCCTTAAGAGATTAGGGATCGCGCCGGCAAAAGACGAGTCATTTGTGGGACTCGCCGCCCCAACCGGAGACGGCACTTGGAACGACCAGAAATACCGGCAGGCCTGCCCGCCGACATCGAACAGAAGAAGATGAAGGCAAGGCTGTGGTTCGAGGCGCTGCGCGAACGCATCTGCGCCACCTTCGAGCAGATCGAGCAGGATCTTGGCGGGCCGCTGGCCTCGTGGTCGCCCGGCCGCTTCGAAAAGACGCCATGGGAACGTGACGAGGGGCGCGGCGGCGGCGGCACCATGTCGATGATGCACGGCCGCGTCTTCGAAAAGGTCGGCGTCCACACCTCGACCGTCCACGGCGAGTTCTCACCCGAATTCAGGAAGCAGATGCCGGGCGCCGAGGAAGACCCGCGCTTTTGGGCATCTGGCATTTCGCTGATCGCGCATCCCTGGAACCCAAACGTTCCGGCCGTGCACATGAACACGCGCATGGTGGTCACATCTCGCCAATGGTTCGGCGGCGGCGCCGATCTAACGCCGGTGCTCGACAGCCGCCGCACGCAGGACGACCCCGACACGGTCGCCTTCCACCGCGCCATGCAATTCGCTTGCGAGAAGAACGCCGACGTCGCCGATTACCCGAAATACAAGGCCTGGTGCGACGAGTATTTCTATCTGTCGCACCGCAACGAGCCGCGCGGCACCGGCGGCATCTTCTTCGACTGGCTGCATTCGGGCGAGGACAAAGGCGGCTGGAATGCCGATTTCAACTTCGTCCAGGATGTCGGCCGCTCTTTTCTCGTCGTCTACGGCCACCTCGTGCGCGCCAACTTCAACGAGAACTGGACCGATGGCGACCGCGACGAACAGCTCATCCGCCGCGGCCGCTATGTCGAATTCAATCTGCTTCACGATCGCGGCACCATCTTCGGACTGAAGACCGGCGGCAATGTCGCGTCCATCCTTTCCAGCCTGCCACCCGAGGTCCGCTGGCCGTAACAAAATGGTGAGCCCGGCGTGAGCCGCATTGATGTCCCATTCGCTCGAAATGGGCATGGAATGTGGCACACGGTGCGGCGAAAAATTTCTTTTTCGTCTAATAGGCTGTTGAAAAGACTAGTCTATTTGTGGCGCCGAGTCGGGAAGCGCCGGCGGCTCGCCTGCGCGCAATTCCAGGAAAGTGCGAAACGGCTTTCCGACGGGAATTGCGTCAAGACAAAGCGAGCCGCGACCCGACGCGACCGGACGGCCCAAGACGATGCGGGACATCTTCGTCAAAAAGATACCCGCCTTTCCAGGAGTACTTCGCAATGCGCAAGATCATTGTTTCGGCTGCCGCCGCTGCCCTTCTCGCTTCCGGTTCAGTGGCATTCGCCGCCGTCAAGCACACCACCGGAACGATCAAGACCTTTGACACGACGGCCATGAGCCTGGTCCTCGATGATGGATCGTCTTTTACGCTTCCCAAAACCTTCAAGGATCCTGGCCTGACGGTCGGTGAAAAGGTCCGCGTCTCATGGGATATGAAGGGCAAGAACAAGGTCGCCGAGGCCGTCAAGGTCGCAAAATGATGGCTTGCCCGCCAGAGCAGGATGAGACGATATCCGGTCCTGTTTGGGGGTAGCGTAAGAGGGCGGAGCAGCGCCTGCTCCGCCTTTTCGCCGTTGACTGCAACCAATGCCACCCCATCTGTGTTATGCTTCTCCCGCTCGCGGCCCCAGGATCCGATCTCGGATTTGGACCGTCAGCCAAAAAAGTGCCGGAGCCTCGGGCTCCACGGAGGAAAAGGAGAAAATCCCATGAAGGAATTTCACTGCGGGTCGCTCGTGCCCGGCTGTGACTGGCACACGCGTGCCGACGAGGAGGCCGAGGTCATGCGCCGTGCCGTCGAGCACATGCGCGAGACGCATGGCGAGACGGTGATCCGCGAGACGATGATCGAGGCGATCCGCTCGCGCATCGAAAAGACCCGCGACGCGGCCTGATCTACCCGGCCTTCAAGGCTTCGGCGGCGCGCTTGAGGAGCGCGTCGCGATCAGGGGCAAACCCGGCTTCGACCCATTCCGCCTCGAGATTCCTGAGGACTTCGCCGAGTTTCGGCCCCGGAGTTGCGCCGAGCGCCGTGAGATCGGCACCTTTCAGTGGAAACAACGGCTTTTCCCATTTGATGGCGAAGGCGAGCAGGCGCGAAAAACCACCGGCTTCGAGCAGCGCCTCATTGTCCTCGACGGCGCGCACCCTGGCTGCCGCAAGCGACAGCCGCAGACGGTCGACAAACCCCTGCCGGTCACCGCGATAGAGCCTTTTCGCCAGTTCGCCCTCGGTCGTCTTCGGCTCGACGGCGCTGGCAAGCGCCCAGTGACGCAGGCGATCCGCTTCGGCGGTCGAGAGTTTGAGCCGCTCGGCGAGCGTCTTCATGCGAGCGGCATCGGGCGGCACGATCGCTTCCAGTCTGAGCAGCGGGTCGGGTGCCCAGCCCAGATCCTTCCCGGCCTTGGCCAACCCATGGATGGCATCGATGCCCCATTTCTCGCTTTCCGGCAGCGCTGCGGTCAAGACACCTGCCTGCCGCATCCAGAGCAGCGCCCGTGACGGATCGGGCGCCGACAAAAGTTTCTTCAGTTCCGACCAGATTCGCTCGGACGAAAGCTGGGCCAGCCCTTCCTTAAGCCGGGCACAGGCTTTCAGCCCTTCGGCGTCCGGCCGCCCGTCGCCGTACCAGGCGAAGAAGCGGAAGAAGCGCAGGATGCGCAGGTAGTCTTCGCGAATGCGCGCTTCCGGGTCGCCGATGAATCGCAGCCGGCGCGCCTCGATGTCGGCAATGCCGCCGACCAGGTCGACCACCTTGCCATCGGCCCCGGCATAGAGCGCGTTGATGGTGAAGTCGCGCCGCTCAGCATCGAGCTTCCAGTCGCGCCCGAACGACACTTTCGCGCGCCGCCCGTCGGTCTCGATATCAGCGCGCAAGGTGGTGATTTCATAAGGTTTTCCGCCGGCAACCACGGTGATTGTCCCATGCTCGATGCCGGTTGGCACCGCCTTGAACCCTTCCGCTTCGGCGCGGCGGAGGGTTTCCTCCGGCAGGCAGGTGGTGGCGATGTCGATGTCGGCGACCGGCTGGCCCATCAGCGTGTTGCGCACCGCGCCGCCTGCGACTCGCGCCTCTTCACCGCCTTCGGCCAGTGCGAACAGCAGGCGCTGCAGATGCTTGTCGCCGAGCCAGTCGGCCCTGTCCGCGATCGAGACACTCACGCATAAAGCCTTTCATAGAGGGTACGGATGATGCCGGCGGTGACGCCCCAGATGCGCCGTTCGCCGTAAGGCATGTCGTAGAAGAACCATTCGAGATCGTTCCACATACGGCTGTCGCGCTTGTGGTTGGCCGGGTCCATCAAGAAGCGCAGGGGCACTTCGAAAGCGGCGTCGACCTCGTCGGCGTTGAGCGTCAGTTGGAAACCGGGCAGCACGATGCCCAGCACCGGCGCGATGCGGTAGCCGCTGCCGGCCACATAGTCGGGCATGCGGCCGATGATCTCGATGCGGTCTCGGCCAAGCCCGATCTCCTCGAAGGTCTCGCGCAGCGCCGCAGCCTCAGGGCTCGGATCGGTCGGATCGATTGTGCCGCCGGGAAATGCCACCTGCCCCGAATGGCTGCGCAGCTTTTCGGCCCGTTTGGTCAGGAGAACCGTCGCATCGCCCTCATGATCGACCACCGGGATCAGCACCGCGGCATTGCGCAGCGCCATGCCCTGATTGAGGCGCGGATGGCCGGGGTTAAAGCGATGATCGCCATAATCGTCGCCTGCATGCGCATCGGGCTGCACGGCAAAACGCGCGCGAAAATCTGCGGATGAAAACGGCGCCGGCGTCACCTGGTCCATCACGCGCTCAGCCGCTTCAACTGGTCCGCCGGCATGATCGGGAACACGGCGCCCTTGGAGCGCACCGCGAACATCGTCTCGCCGCCGATCTCGACCTCCTCGCAATGCCCGACCAGTTCATACATCACCGGCCGCGCCACCAGCGCCTCCAGACGGCCACGCACCAGCACATAGGGCTTCAATCCGCCGGTCTCGTTCTCGTCGACAAAGCGCAGCGGCCGTTCCGGCCCGGCCTCGACGACATCGCCGACATTGGTGCGGAAGGTGATGGTCTGCGCTTCGCCGCTACCCGAAACGTCCATTTCGACGGCGATGAACGGCGCATCGGCGACGCGGATGCCGACCTTTTCCACCGGTGTCACCAGATAGGTCCTGCCATCGGCGTCCTTGCGCAGCACCGAGGAGAAAAGCTGCACCAGCGGCATGCGCCCGATCGGCGTGCCCAGATAGAACCAGGTGCCGTCGGACTTGATCTCCATGTCCAGATCGCCGCAGAAGTCGGGATTCCAGCGTTCGACGGGTGCCGCGCCCTTGCCGGCACGGGCGGCGCGCGAGATGAGTGCCTCGAGGCCACGCGCCTCGGTGGCACCAGTCAGGCTTTCTTCACGATGTACCAAGGGTCCCGTCATGGTCACGAAATAGTCACTGTTGTTCCGCTTGTCAGCCTAAGTCTGTGATTTAAGTTTCGACATAGGCGCCACGCGAGGCCGAATCGCGGCAACTTATGGTATGGTGCAGCCGTTGTTCCAGCCATGGTATTCCAACCACAAGGATCGATGCGGCATGAGCGTGATGGTCAAGGAAAGCCCGATCAGCGAAAAGGACATGATCGCCGAGGCCGAAAAGGCGCTTGCCGACATCTCCCGGATCCGCGACGGGGTCGGCCGGGTCATCTTCGGACAGGAAAGCGTCGTCGAGCGTACGCTGGTGGCGCTGCTGGCCGGTGGACATGCGCTTTTGGTCGGCGTGCCGGGCCTCGCCAAGACCAAGCTGGTCGAAACACTTGGCATCGTGCTCGGCCTCGATTCGCGCCGCATCCAGTTCACCCCGGACCTGATGCCGTCCGATATCCTCGGCTCCGAGGTGATGGAGCAGGACGAGACCGGCAAGCGGGCCTTTCGCTTCATCTCCGGGCCGATCTTCGCCCAGCTTCTGATGGCCGACGAGATCAACCGCGCCTCGCCGCGCACCCAGTCGGCGCTGCTGCAGGCCATGCAGGAATACCACGTCACCATTGCCGGCGCCCGCTACGACCTGCCGGCGCCCTTCCATGTGCTGGCAACGCAGAACCCGCTCGAGCAGGAAGGCACCTATCCCCTGCCCGAGGCGCAGCTCGACCGTTTCCTGATGCAGGTCGACATCCTCTATCCAGAAATCGAGGCCGAGCGCCGCATCCTTCTGGAAACCACCGGCATCGAGGACGCGAAAGCCCAGAACGTGCTGCAGCCGGTGCGGCTGAAGGAAATCCAGACGCTGATCCGCCGCATGCCGGTGCCGGAAAGCGTCGTCGAAGCGATCCTGACGCTGGTGCGCTCGGCGCGTCCCGGCCAAGGCAACGCCGAAACCGACAAGAACGTCGCGTGGGGCCCCGGCCCTCGCGCCAGCCAGGCGCTGATGCTGTGCACAAGGGCGCGCGCGCTTTACGACGGACGGCTGGCGCCCTCGGTCGACGACGTGCGTGCGCTGGCCGAGCCGGTGCTGCAGCATCGCATGGCGCTGACCTTCGCCGCCCGCGCCGAAGGCACCAGCGTGCGTGACGTGGTGGCGAAACTCGTGAAAGGGATTTGATGCCGCGCATCGGCGAGGTCCAGGCTCCGGCAGCGACGCGTGACGCGCTCGCCCGTGGCCGGTTGCGGGCCTCGCTTGTGCCAGACCTGCTGGTCGAGGCGCGGCGCATCGTCAACACCGTGATCGCCGGCTGGCACGGCCGCCGCAAGCGCGGCATCGGCGAGAATTTCTGGCAGTTCCGGCCCTATGTCGAGGGCGATTCCTCGCGCATCGACTGGCGCCGCTCGGCCCGCGACGACCACACCTATGTGCGCGACCGCGAATGGGAAGCCGCCCATACCGTCTGGCTGTGGGCCGACCCCTCGCCGTCGATGCTCTACAAATCGACCGGCGCCAGCGTTTCCAAGCAATCGCGCGCGCTGGTGCTGGCGCTGGCCATGGCCGAGCTGTTGTCGCGCAGCGGCGAGCGCATCGCCTGGCCGGGCCTCACCGATCCGTTCACCGCCCGCAACGGCGCCGAACGCATCGCCGCCCAGTTGATGCATGCCGGCGATTTGCCGGCAAAACCCGATTTGTCCGATATCAGGCGCTTCTGCGACATCGTCATCGTCAGCGATTTCCTCGATCCCGTCGAAGAGACGATGGCCTGGCTCGACGTGCTGGCCCGCCACGGCGTACGTGCCCACCTGATCGAGGTCGCCGACCCGGCCGAGGAGACCTTCCCCTATGCTGGCCGAACCGAGTTCACCGATCCTGAGACCGGCGACAAGCTGACCGCCGGCCGCGCCGAAATGCTGGGGGATGAGTATCGCCTGCTCTACGCCGCCCGACGCCACGAACTGGCAGCCTGGTGCAAACGGCTTGGCTGGAGCTTTACCGTCAACCACACCGATCGGCTGGCTTCCGACGCGCTGGTGCGGCTGCACATGGCGATGACCACTGATGGCCCCTCGGTCAGGCCGACCGCTGACGGTCGTGCCGGCACGATCGCCGGTGGCGATCGGCCAGGAAAGGCTGTCGCATGAGTTGGCTGCCGCTTTCCTTTGGCGCCCCCATGGTGCTGTGGGGCCTCCTGGCACTGCCGGTGATCTGGTGGCTGCTCAGGCTGACGCCGCCCAAGCCGCAGACCGAAATCTTCCCGCCGCTGAAGATCCTGGCCCGCGTGCTGAAGCGCGAGGAGACGCCGCAGCAGAGTCCGTGGTGGCTGACGCTGCTCAGGCTCTTGATGGCGGCCCTCATCGTCGCCGCATTGGCCGACCCGGTCTTCAATCCGCGCGAAAAGCTGCCGGCCGAGGGTGCAGCGCTTGCGCTCGTCATCGACAATGACTGGGCAAGTGCCGCCGACTGGGGCAAACGCGTCGCCACCGCCGAGCGGCTGATCAACGACGCCGGCTCCAACGGCGTGCCGGTCGTCATCGCCTTCACCGCCGAAAAGGCCAATGCCGAGATCGGGCCGTTCGATGCCGCCACCGCCCTTGACCGGCTGCGTGCCGCCAAGCCGCGGCCGATCCCGACCGACCGGCCCGCCGTCTATGCCCGCGTCGCCGGCGTGCTGGAGACCTTGCCCGGGGCCAGTGTCGCCGTGCTTGCCGACGGCCTGGCGGCAAAAGGCGATGAAGCCGCCTTCAACACACTTTTGTCGAAAAATGCCACCCGTGTCGTCTGGGCAACCGCAGACAGGCTGTCGCTGACCGGCCTGACCACCGCCGACAACCAGGTCGACGGCTTTGCACTGACCGCCATCCGCGCGCCGGGCGACCCTGCCCCGGCTCAGGTCACCGCCGGCGCCTTCGATGACAAGGGCCGCCGCATCGCCGATGCTACGCTGACCTTTTCGCCTGGCGAAACCACCGCCACCGGCACCATGGCGGTGCCGTTCGAGCTGCGCAACGACTTCGCATCCATCGCGCTCGACGGCGAGCGGCAGGCCGGTGCGGTCCGCGTGCTCGACGAAAGCTCCAAGCGGCGGCGCGTCGGTCTATTGTCGCAGGCCGAGGCCGACCAGGCACAGCCGCTTTTGTCGCCGCTCTACTACATCAGGCGGGCGCTGCAGCCATTCGCCGATCTGGTCGAACCCTCCAGCGCCGATCTTGCCGACGCCATCCCGCAGATCCTCGACCAGAAGCCCGCGATGATCGTCATGGCAGATATCGGCACCATTCCCGGACAAGTCCGGCAGAGGCTTGTCGATTGGGTCGACAATGGCGGCACGCTGGTGCGTTTCGCCGGTTCGCGGCTGGCTACTGCGGGCGATGACGACGATCTGCTGCCGGTCCGCCTTCGCACCGGCGAGCGTTCGCTCGGCGGCGCGCTATCATGGACGTCGCCGCAGCCTGTCACCGAATTCCCCAAGGCCGGCCCGTTCGCCGATCTGGCGCCCCCGACCGAGGTCACCGTCAGCAGGCAGGTGCTGGCCGAGCCGACACCCGATATCGTCGAGCGCACCTGGGCGGCCCTTGCCGACGGCACGCCGTTGGTCACCGGACTGAAGAAAGGCAAGGGCACGCTGGTGCTGTTCCACGTCACCCCTGAGGCAACCTGGTCGAACCTGCCGATCTCTGGCAGCTTCGTCGAGATGCTGCGCCGCATCGTGCAGCTGTCGCGCAACCAGGGCGCGGCCATCGCCAATGCCGAAGCCGCCGCGGCGTCGCTGGCGCCCTATCGCATGATTGCAGCCGACGGCTCGCTGGTGCCGCCGACGCCGGACGCGCGGCCGCTTGTACCGGGCGCTGGCGCGCTGCCGGTGACTTTTGAAAACCCGCCCGGTCTCTATGGTTCCGAGACGGGTGTATTTGCCCACAATCTGCTGGAAACCGACAGCAAGTTGGCGCCCCTGGTGCGCCCGCGAATCACTGTTCCAGTCACCTCGATCCAGTATGCCTTTGACGAATCGCGCAATTTGAAAGGCACGCTGGTCGCGGCCGCCCTGGTGCTGATGCTGCTTGATACGCTGGCGGTGTTCTGGATGGGTGGCCTGTTTTCACGCCGGCCGCGCCGCGCCGGTGCCGTGACAAGCGCCGCCGTCGTCCTGATTGCGCTCGGTGCCTTGTTCGGTCATGCCGACCTTGCCCGCGCCGACGACGCCAAGCCGGGTGACGAAATTGCCATCGAGGCGATTTCGAAGACCCGCATCGCCTATGTGCTGACCGGCGTGCCGGGCGACGATTCGATCAGCCGCGCCGGGCTCGAGGGCCTGACGCGCTTTCTGGTCGAGAAGACGGCACTGGAACCGGGCGAGCCGGCCGGCGTCGACATCTCGAGGGACGAGTTGTCGTTCTATCCGCTGATCTACTGGCCGATCGATCCGGCCGCACCGATGCCCAGCCAGGCCGCGATCGCCCGCGTCGACGCCTATATGCAGCAAGGCGGCACGGTGCTGTTCGACACCCGCGACCAGTTCGCCAACGGCATCGGCGCCGATTCGACCAGCCCGGCGACGGAGCGGCTGCGCGACATCCTCGGCAACCTCAACGTGCCGCCGCTGGAACCGGTACCGTCCGACCACGTGCTGACCAAATCCTTCTTCATCCTGCCCGAATTCCCCGGCCGCTTCGCCGGCAGCCCGCTCTGGGTCGAGGCCTCGCTCGACGCCAGCAACGCCGAGAACCGGCCGGTGCGCACCGGCGATGGCGTCTCGCCGATCATGATCACTGCCAATGATTTCGCTGGCGCCTGGGCGGTCGACGAGAACGGCGATGCGCTGCTTCCGACCGTGCCGGCAGACCCGATGCAGCGCATCTACGCGCTGCGCGCCGGCGTCAACATCATGATGTACATGCTGACCGGCAACTACAAATCCGACCAGGTGCACGTGCCCATCCTGCTCGAACGGCTGGGGCAGTAAGATGAGTTTGTTTGGTGCCCTCCGGTCTCGGATAAACCCTCCCCACAAAGGGGAGGGTAAGGGATGAACTGGTCGATCTCCTTCGAACCGCTGATCTCCTGGCCCCTGCTGGCCTTGGCGCTGGTGCCGCTGGCGCTGCTGGCGCTTGTCGGCCTGTGGTTTCGCCAGCGCGGCTCGGTCTTCCGCTTCGTCGCCCTTCTGGCGCTCGCCGCCGCCCTGTTCAACCCGGTGTTCCTCAACGAGGAGCGCGAGCCGCTGAAAAGCGTCGTCGCGCTGATTGTCGACCGTAGCCAGAGCCAGGATATCGGCGACCGCACCAAGCAGACCGACGAGGCACTGGCCGGGCTGCAGCAGCGTCTTGGCCGCTTCAAGCAGTTCGACGTGCGCGTCGTCGAAGCGGGTAAATCCGAAGCCGCCGAGGAGCGCACCGAGACACGGCTGTTCGGCGCGCTCGAGGGCGCCTTCCGCGACGTGCCGCCGTCGCGCATCGGCGGCGCCATCATGATCACCGACGGCGAGGTCCATGACGCCCCCCCGGCCGCGCCCGATTTCAACGCCCCGCTGCATGCCCTGATCACCGGCAACGACCACGAAAAGGACCGCCGCATCCGCTTCGAGAACGCGCCGCGCTTCGGCCTTGTCGGCAAGCCGCTCGACATGACCTACCGCGTCATCTCGACCGAAAACGAGACCGGCCCGGTCGATGTGCGCGTCTCGGTCAATGGCGAACAGGTCGCGGTCGAGCACGCCACCGTTGGCCAGGCGATGCCGCTGCAGGTGACCATTCCGGGTGCCGGGCGCAACATCGTCGAACTCGCCATCGACCGCGAACCGGGCGAACTGACCGACACCAACAACCGCGCCATCGCGCTCATCGACGGCATTCGCGAGAATCTGCGCGTGCTGCTCGTCTCCGGCGAGCCGCATGCCGGCGAACGCACCTGGCGCAACCTGCTGAAATCCGACGCCTCGGTCGATCTCGTCCATTTCACCATCCTGCGGCCGCCGGAAAAGCAGGACGGCACGCCGATCAACGAATTGTCGCTGATCGCCTTCCCGACCCGCGAACTGTTCGTCGAGAAGATCAAGGATTTCGACCTCATCATTTTCGACCGCTACCAGCACCGCGACGTGCTGCCGATCCTCTATTACGACTACATCTCCGAATATGTCGAAAAGGGCGGCGCGCTGCTGATCGCGGCCGGCCCCGAATATGCCGGCGAAAGCTCGATCGCGCGCACGCCGCTGATGTCCGCCCTGCCGGCGATGCCGACCGGCGAGGTGGTCGACAAGGCCTTCTATCCGCGCCTCACCGAACTCGGCCAGCGCCACCCGGTGACGCGTGGGCTGGATGGCTCCGCCACCGAGCCGCCGCACTGGAGCCGCTGGTTCCGCACCATCGGCGTGCAGAACCCCGAAGGCGCAGTGGTGATGAAGGGCGCCGACAACCGGCCGCTGCTGTTGCTCGACCGCAAGGGCGAAGGCCGCGTCGGCATGCTGCTGTCCGATCAGGGCTGGCTGTGGGCGCGCGGCTTCGAGGGCGGCGGCCCGCATGTCCAGCTCTACCGGCGCATCGCCCACTGGCTGATGAAGGAGCCTGAGCTCGAGGAAGAGCGGCTGACCGCCGACGGCCGTGGCATGGTGCTGGAAATCCGCCGCCAGACGATGGCCGACGATCCCGGCCCCGCGCAGATCATCACCCCGTCCGGCAAGACCTTGACCGTCAAGCTCGATAAATCCGAGCCCGGGGTCTTCCTCGGCAGCGTCGAGACCAGCGAGATCGGCCTCTATCAGGTCGCCAATGGCGACCTCACCGCGCTCGCCCATGTCGGGCCGGTCAACGCACCGGAATTCGCCGACGTCATTTCCACCGAAAGCCGGCTGAAGGCGCCGGCTGAAGCCACCGGCGGCAGCGTGCGCCGGCTGGCGTCGTCCACAGCCCTTGGCAGCGACGTGACGCTGCCCTCCATCGTGCCGGTGCGCTCGGCTGGCGCCGCGTCCGGCAACGACTGGATCGGACTGCGCACCACGGACGACAGCGTGCTCAAGGCCGTCTCGCGCGTGCCGCTGTTCGGCGGCTTCCTCGGCCTCGGCCTGCTGCTTCTGGCAATGGGTTCGATGTGGTACCGCGAAGGACGGTAGGGCTACTCTTCCGGCTCCGTCGTGAACATCAGCGGATAGCCCTTGGCCTTGCCGGCATCGGTGGCACGCGTCGCCTTGGTCTCGGCGACATCCCTGGTGAACACGGCGACGACGCAGACGCCACGCCGATGCGCGGTGATCATCACCCGATGCGCCTGGTCTTCGCTGAGTTTGAACTCGCCCTTCAGCACCGTCACCACGAACTCGCGCGGCGTGAAATCGTCGTTGATGAGGATGACCTTGTAGAGCTTTGGCCGTTCGACCTGCGGCTTGACCTGGACGCGCGGTTTTGTGGTGATTTCAGGCATTGGAACCGACCATTTGCGTAAGCGACCTTCGCCATTCTGGCACCAGCGAAAGCAGCCGTCTATTTTGATCAACGCCGCAAGCCGGGCGCGGCTATTCACACCTATGTGGGAAAGTGTCGTTTGCCGTTCAACGGCCCTGGCGACCGAACATCCGACGGCTTGGAATCTGCCGCGCGGTCGTGGCGGACGGCATATCGGGGCGAAAGCGGTTTCCACCGGCATCCGCCCGGCGTTCCAGCCAGGTCGCGATCGGCCACGCGGCGACGCAGATCAGCGTCGCGCCGGTCAGCACGACCAGCAGCCAGGTCTGTGCCGGCGTGATGTAGTCCCAGCTGGTGGAAATCGCCGGCGCGAACAGCGAAGGCTCGGTGCGTCCGGTGGCCGGATCGGGCACCGGGCTGGCGGTGAACAGGATCAGCACCCTGGCGACGCCGGTGGCAACCAGGCCGCCGATCACCATCGAGCGCAAAATGGACGAAAGCCGCTTCTTCATGCGGATTGTCCTACACGGTCGGCGTTTCAAACGGGTTAAGTGTCAGTCGAGGCGGAAGCTGCCGGTGCCAGACTTCGTCAAGATCAGTTGAACCCATCGACCCGCTTCATCGCCAACGTCAGGGCTTCAGCGGTTCGGACAGGAAGAAGGCCGCTCCAGCCGAAACCAGCTGGAGCGGCCTTGGTCAACAGGCCGGCATTTTGCGCCGGACCTTATTAGGTCTTCGGGGCGTCCTTCTTGACGGCCTTCTCGGCAGCCTTCTTGTGCTTCTTGACGGTCTTCTTGACGACCTTCTTCGGAGCAGCCTTGGCCGGAGCGGCAGTCGCCGGAGCGGTGGTCGTCGAAGCAGCCGGAGCAGCGGTCGTGGTGGCGGCGGCGTTGCCGAGAGCCGGCATCGCGAAGGCGAGAGCGACGGCGAGACCGGTTGCGGAGAGGATGGACTTTTTCATGGCTTCGTTTCCTTTTTATGCGGGCCAAGTTTCGGAGTGTTACTGAACCGGGTCGTTCGGCGTCACTCCAAGCAGCTTCAAAGCACTGGCGAGCATCCGGATGCCCTGCGCCTGTTTCTTGGCGGCGCAGTACCGGTTGCCCTTTCTCTGAAGTGCCTTTGCCGCGGTGACCTGCGTTGCCGTGGCATGGGTTTCGAGGGCTTCATCAAATTGGTGGCTAAGATTGGCGCACCGTTCGCTCCGGGTTGTGAGCGTCACCTTTGCGTCCGATTGTCCGACAGCGGCAGTGACCAGGCAGAAGCCCAGCAACGCACCCAACAAACTGATCGACAACCTTGGCATCGGTTTATCCGTAAACCCGGAGACTAGCGTCGCAGCCGATGACCTGACCGCCACGAGATCAGTTATGCCCTTGAAATTTTTCAGGAGTTTTTCTGAACTGTAGAATTTTGTTTCTGGATTGTGTCTGAGAAAGCCGGTGTGAACCCGTCATAGCCACTGGCCAACATATGGCCTGAATTCTATCGTGTGGGTTGCGACAGAAGGGCTTGGCAATCAAAGACAGAAGGGCTTGGCAACAATGACAGGGCTGCTGTGAAATCCGACGCACACATACTGATCGTCGACGACGACAAGGGTATCCGCGACCTGCTGCAGGAATTCTTCCAGAAACGGGGCCTGCACACCTCGGTTGCCGCCGACGGCATCGAGATGGAGACCATCCTGCGGCGCGTCCAGGTGGACCTCATCGTCCTCGACGTGATGCTGCCCGGCAAGAGCGGGCTGGAGCTGTGCCGCGACCTGCGCGCCCAGTATTCGACGCCGATCATCATGCTGACCGCCGTCACCGAGACGACCGACCGCGTCGTCGGCCTGGAAATGGGCGCCGACGACTATGTGCCCAAACCCTTCGACCCGCGCGAGCTTTTGGCGCGTATCCGCGCCGTGCTCAGGCGCAATGGCGCCGCCGAGCCGAAGCGCGCCACCACCAAGCAGATCTACCGCTTCGCCGGCTGGACGATGGATTGTGCTCGGCGCCGGCTGATCGCACCCGACGATGTCAGGGTCGAACTGACCATGGCCGAATTCAATCTGCTGCAGACCTTCGTCAAGAGCGCGCAGCGCGTGCTGACCCGCGACCAGCTCATCGAGCTGTCCGGCGGCGACAGCGACTATTCCTTCGACCGCAGCATCGACATCCTGGTCAGCCGGCTGCGACGCAAGATGGAGGATGACCCGAAGACGCCCAAGCTGATCCTGACCGTACGCAGCGGCGGCTACCAGTTCCTGCCCGAGACGACCTCCGAATGAGACGTTTCCTGCCGCAGACCTTGCCTGTCTGGGTGCTGCTGATCGTCATTGCCGGCCTGCTGATCAGCCAGGTCGCGACCCTCTATATCGTGTCGCGCGACCGCGCCGCCGCCAACGGCGTCGTCGACCTCTACCGGCTCAACGACCGTGCCTTCTCGCTGGTTCAGCTCATGCATGACGCCAGTCCGGACGAGCGCAAGGCGACGGCGACCGGCCTCTTCAACTCCACTTACGCGCTCACCGTTTCGGACACGCCGGCGGTCACTTCGTCGATCGCCGGCGACGACGAACTGGCCGAACTCGAAGACATCCTCGTCGGCCGGCTGTCGAAATTCGGCATCACCGATGCACGCGTGCGCCGCGATCCGGCGACGCGCGAGGCCGATGACGCGGACGGCACGGCGCCGGGACCCGACATCGGACAGGTCGAGCGTGACCTTCTGGTGCTGGCCGCCGACTTCGCCCAGAGCGACAAGCTGACGGCCTCGCTGCGCTTCGCCGACGGCCAATGGCTGAACTTCACCGAACCGATCACGCCCGTCGGCCCGATCCTGAGCTTCGACAGCCTGCCGCTTTATTCGCTGATCGCAGGGCTGGTGGTGATCATGTCGATCTGGTCGCTGCGCCGGCTGACGGCGCCCTACCGGATGATGGAAACCGCCGTGAACCGGATCGGCAAGGATCTGAAGAGCCCACCGATCGCCGAGAGCGGCAGCCGCGAGGTCCGTGCCGCCGCCAAGGCGATCAACGCCATGCAGGCGAGGTTGCGCGAATATGTCGAGGACCGCGAACATCTGGCGGCGGCATTGGCGCATGATCTGCGCACGCCGATGACCAGGATGCGCCTGCGCCTGGAGCTGTTGCGCAAATCGGCGGTCCGCGAGGCGCTGGCGCACGACCTCGCCGACGTCGAGGGCATCGCCAGCTCGGTGATCGACTTCGCCACCTTCGAGGTGACGGAAGAGAAGAACGAACGCATCGATTTCTGGTCGCTCGTGGAATCGATCGCCGACGGCTATGACGACGTGTCGTTCGACGACGAGACCCGTTCGCGCGGGCTGATCTGCATGGCGCGGCCGGTCGCGCTCAAGCGCTGCGTCACCAATCTGGTGCAGAACGCGGTCACCTACGGCAAGAAGGCGCATCTTTCGCTGCGCCGGTCGGAAGACATGATCCTGCTCACCATCCGCGATGAAGGGCCCGGGATACCGCAGGCACAGATCGACGCCGTGTTCGGCTCGTTCGTGCGCCTCGAACAATCGCGCAACCGCCAGACCGGCGGTCTGGGCCTCGGCCTGACCATTGCCCGCAACATCGCGCGCGCCGCAGGTGGCGAGATCCGCCTGTCCAACAACCCGGGCGGTGGCCTGCTGACGCAACTGCGCCTGCCGCTGGCGGCATAAAAAGCATTCAAGCAGCCTCCGCTGCCCGCGGCGGCGTCCACGAATTTGGCGTTACCGCCGCAGCACCGCGCTCAGCACATCGCGGATGCCGATGGCGCCGACGAAGCGCGACTGGTCGTCGAACAGCGCCACGGGTGCTGTCTGCGAGCGGTGCATGGCCAGCATGACGGTTTTCAGCGAGGTGCCCGGATTGGCCCAGAACACCTGCGCTACTTCCTCGGGCTGGCCTTCGACGTCGGCGCACGACACCCACACCGCCGGCTTGCCGTCGCGTTCGGCCGCCGCCACCAGCCCGTGATCGTCGATCTTGAAGCGCGTCGTCTTGCGGCGGTCGAGCCACACCCAGCCGTCCTTGCCGTGCTCCAGATCGCGACGGTCGCGCATCACGTTCCAGGCGGTCAGCACCGACAGCGGGTTCACATTGGCGATGAAGTCGCGGACATAGTCGTTGGCAGGCCGCAGCACGATGTCCTCCGGCGCGCCGGTTTGCACGATGCGCCCACCCTCCATGATGGTGATGTGGGAGCCAATCTTCAGCGCCTCCTCGAGGTCGTGGCTGACGAAGATGATGGTCTTCTTCAACTCGGCCTGCAGTTGCAGCAATTCGTCCTGCAGCTTGGTGCGGATCAGCGGGTCGAGCGCCGAGAACGGCTCGTCCATCAGCAGGATCGGCGCCTCGGTGGCGAAGGCCCGCGCCAAGCCGACGCGCTGCTGCATGCCGCCCGACAGCTCATGCGCGTATTTCTTCGACCACTGGTCGAGATTGACCAGCTTGAGCTGGCGTTGCACGCGCTCCTTGCGCTCGGCTTCCGGTACGCCGGCGAGTTCGAGGCCGAGACCGACATTCTCCTCCACCGTACGCCAGGGCAAAAGGCCGAACTGCTGGAACACCATCGCCACCTGTTTCTGGCGCAGGCGCCGCAGGGTCGCCTCGTCGCAGGTGACGACGTCGACGGTCTTGTCGCCATCCTTGACCAGCACCTGGCCGCGCGACACCACGTTGAGCCGGTTGACCGCCCGCAGCAATGTCGACTTGCCCGAACCGGAGAGACCCATCAGCACGGAGATTTCGCCCTCGTTCACGGTCAGGCTGGCGCCGGCGCAACCCAGTACATTGCCGGTCTTGTCGAGGATCTCGGCGCGGCTGGCTCCGGCGTCGACCATCTTCAGCGATCCGGCCTGGTCGGCGCCGAAGACGATATCGACGTTCCGGAAATCGACGGCGACGGTCATTTCTTGCCTCCAACGGCGATGCGGGTCATCCGGTCGAGCACGATGGCCAAAACGACGATAGCGAGGCCCGCCTCAAGCCCGAGGTCGATCTTGCGCGAACCCAGCGCCCGGTTGATTTCGGTGCCGAGGCCGCCGGCGCCGATCAGTGCGGCAAACACCACCATCGACAGCGACAGCATGATGCACTGCGTCAGACCGGCCATGATGGTAGGCAGCGCCGAGGGCAGCTCCACCTTCCACAGCAACTGGCTCTTGGTGGCGCCGAACGCCTCGCCGGCCTCGACGATCGACTTCGGCACCGAGACGACGCCGAGATGCGTGAGACGAACCGCGGTCGGGATGACGAAGATGATCGTGACGATGAGGCCGGGCGCATTGCCGAGGCCGAACAGCGTCAGCACCGGGATCAGGTAGACGAAGGTCGGCAGCGTCTGCATCAAATCGAGCACCGGCAGCATGACGCGATAGACCTTCGGCTTGTGCGCCGCCCAGATACCGAGTGGCACACCGATGGCCATCGAGACGGCGGCGGCGGCAACCACCAGCACCAGCGTCTCTACCGTCTGCTTCCAGAGGTTCTGGTTGAGGATGAACAGCAATCCGAGAAAGACAGCCATGGCCAAGCCTCTCGATCGCTGCAGATAATAGGCAAGCAGTGCAATCAGCGCGATGAGAAGGACCGGCGGTACCAGCAGCAGCGTGTCGACCACTCCGTCGAGCAGGAAATTCAAACCGCCGGAGAGACCGCGGAAGAAGGTGTTGAAATTGTCGGTAAGGAAGGTGAAGAACGCTTTGCCCCATTCGCCTATGGGGATCTTGTAACTGACAAAGAATTTTGAAATCGGATCCATCTTGCCCCTCTTTGACAGTCGCCGTCCTTGCCGGACGGTCATCTTGTCACAGGATATGAAAAAGGGCAGCCCCTTCTAAAGTGACTGCCCTTCTTGATCGGTCACGCCGAACGCAAGACCTGCTCAGCTTCCGAGCGCAGTCTTCACGGCTGCAGCCGCGTCGCCGCCATCGAAAGTGGTCACGCCGGCAATCCATGGAGCAACCGCGTCCGGATGCTTCTTGAGCCAGTCGGTCGCAGCCGTATTGGCATCGGCGCCCTTGAGGATCGCGTCCATTATCTCGCCTTCCATGTCGAGATTGAACTTCAGGTTGGCGATGAATTTGCCGGCATTCGGGCACTCGGTGGTGTAACCCTTGCGCACATTGGTATGCACGGTGGCTGCGCCAAAGCCGCTGTCGCCCATGCCATCGAGATAGGTGATCTTCATGGCACCCATCACCGGATGCGGCGTCCAACCGAGGAACGCGATCCACTCATTGCTCTTGATCGACTGCTCGGCCTGCGTGAGCATGCCAGCCTCCGAGGATTCGACCAGCTCGAAGCCTTCGAGATTGTCCTTCGGGTTCTTGATCATGTCGAGGATGATGCGGTTACCATCATTGCCGGCCTCGATGCCGTAGATCTTGCCGTCGAACTTGTCCTTGAACTTGCCGAGGTCGGTCAGCGTCTTGACGCCGGCGTCCGCGACATAGGTCGGCACGACGATACCGTAGCCGGCGCCACTGAGGTTTTCGCTGATGGTCTCGACCGAACCGTCGGCGGTGTAGTCCTTGATGTCGTTGGTCATCGACGGCATCCAGTTGCCGAGGAAGACATCAAGATCCTTGTTCTTCAGCGACGCCATGGTCACCGGCACCGACAGCTGGATCGTCTGCGGTTCGTAGCCGAGCGCGGTGAGCAGTACCGATGCGACGCCGGTCGTCGCCTGGATGTCGGTCCAGCCGACATCGGAAAGACGCACCGCCTTGCAGCTCGCCGGATCGCCGGCAAAGGCAGCGCTGGTGGACAAAAAAGCCGCCAGGCCGAGGCCGGCGACGAAAGAGTTCATACGCGACATAGACAGTCTCCCATTGTGATTCTTTGGCGAAGCGTAGCTACGGTTTCTATGCCCGCCTTGTTTCGTCAGCCAAACACCATTCTGGTGTGGTTTCAAGCATTAAGACAATCACGATCAACGGCGCGGGCTGGCCAATCAGCGACACATCAGGCGCTTTTGCCATGCCGGACGGTTTTTTCGAAGACGGGCGGGCTTTTTCAGGGGAATGCGGGCGACCGCCCCTCCCCGTATCAGGGCAAGTCGGCTTAAAAGAGCGGCATGGCCAAGCTTTACTTCCACTACGCGACTATGAACGCCGGCAAGACGACGATGCTCTTGCAGGCCTCTTACAATTATCGCGAGCGCGGCATGGGCACGATGCTGTTCGTCGCCGGCCACTACCGCAAGGGCGACACCGGCCTGATCTCGTCGCGCATCGGCCTGGAGACGGAAGCCGAGATGTTCCGCGATGGCGACGATCTGTTCACCCGCGTCGCCGATCATCACGCGCATACGTCAGTGCATTGCGTCTTCGTCGACGAGGCGCAGTTCCTCGAGGAGGAGCAGGTCTGGCAGCTCGCCCGCATCGCCGACCGGCTGAATATCCCGGTCATGTGCTACGGCCTGCGCACCGATTTCCAGGGCAAGCTGTTTTCCGGCTCGCGCGCGCTGCTGGCCATCGCCGACGATTTGCGCGAAGTGCGTACAATCTGCCGCTGCGGCCGCAAGGCGACGATGGTCGTGCGCCTCGGCCCCGATGGCAAAGTGGCGCGCCTGGGCGAGCAGGTGGCGATCGGCAAGGACGTCTATGTCTCGCTCTGCCGCCGTCATTGGGAAGAAGAAATGGGCCGCGCCGCGCCCGACGACTTCATCGGCTTTATCAAGGGCTGACTCTGTCTCTTGGTTTTTGGAGCAATTCCCAGGGGGAGCGCTATGTGCTTTTCTTGGAATTGCACCGGGCTCATACGGTCGAGACACGCCACTTCGGAAACCGCCAACCCAGCCGCACACCCAGCGTCGCCACTGCAATCAGCGCCATGCCGGCAGCCTGCGCCGGTCCGAGCGGATGCCCATAGATCGCCCAGTCGACGATGATGGCGACGACGGGATAGATGAAGGTGATGACGCCGATCACCGGTGTCGTCAGGCGCGGAAGGCCGAATTCATCAACACGTAGGCGATGCCAGTGTGCAGCACGCCGATGCCGAGCAGCCAGCCCCATGACGCAGGCGCAATATGTTGGCCGATGCCGGCGAACGGGGCGAGCATGACGACCCCAACCAGTGTTTGGCAGAGTACCGTAATTTCGGCGCGCTGCTGACCAAGGCCCTTGGCGAGGATCGTTGTAACGGCGTAGAGCATTGCGCCGCCCAGCGTCAGCGCAATGCCCGGCGCCCAGTTGGCATCGTCGTGGCCGTGCGCGAAGACGAGGCCGCTGGCCAGCACGACGCCGAGAAACGCACCGAGCATCCACAGCAGTTGGTCGAGCGAGATGCGCTCTTTGAGGAAGACGACACCGATCAGGACCACGAAGAACGGCTGGATATGGTAGATAATCGTCGTCGTGGCGATCGATGTCATGGCGAAGCCGGCGAAGAAGGCCGTCCAGCTTAGCACCATGCAGACGCCGGCAAGTGCTGCAAGGGCAAGCCGGGACGGCGACAGCGTCCGATCCGGCAGATAGCCGCGCAACAGGCACCATAAGAAAAGGAATATCGCGCCGAACACACATCGCCAGAAGACGACGGCGACGGGATGCAGCCCCGATTCCGTGGCGAAGGCGCCGACCGTACCGGCGATCACCATTGCCAGAGCAAGGCTCGCGGCCGGAAAGCGGGCTGTCGAGGCGTCCGTCATGTGGTGGTTTCCCAGCGATCCCAGCAACCATCTGGTCACTGGCGCCACCTTCAAACAAGCGAATAGATTTGGGATGACCTATTCGATATACTGATAGCACCATGGCCGCGCCACTTGATCTCAATCTGCTGAAAACCTTTGTCGCCGTCGTGGAGAGCGGCAGCCTTTCCAATGCAGCACCCAGGGTCGGCCGCAGCCAGTCGGCGGTCAGCATGCAGATGCAGCGGCTGGAGGAGATGGTCGGCAACCAGCTTCTGGTGCGTGGTCCCAGAACCGTCACTCCCAATGCGATCGGCGAGGATTTCCTGATCTATGCGCGCCGGTTGCTGAAACTGTCGGATGAAGCCTGGGCAAGTGTCACCCGGCCCAAGGAAACAGGCAGCGTCCGCTTGGGGGTGCCCGACGATTATGCCGCCTTCCTCCTGCCGCCCGTGCTCTCACGCTTCGCGGCGGAGCATCCCCTGGTGACGGTGGAGTTGATCTGCGAACAGTCGACCGCGCTGGTGAAGACGCTGGCGGAGGGGCGGCTGGATCTGGCGATCATCACCCGCTTGCCGGAGCAGCCGCTTGAGGTGATCCGGCTGGAACGCTTCGTCTGGGTCGCCTCATCAAACCATGTCGCCTGGGAGACCGATCCGCTTCCGGTCGCCTTGTTCGAACCGGGCTGCGCCGCCAGGATGAATGTCCTGCAGGCGCTTGGCGATGCCGACCGCTCCTATCGCTGTACCTATTCAAGCGCCTCTCTGCTTGGCCTGATCGCCGTCGTCCAGGCCGGGCTCGCGGTGGCTGGCCTCGCCCTGCGCAGCGTACCACCGTCGCTGCGCATCGTCGGCGGCAATGAAGGGCTTCCGGTGCTGCCGGACCTCGAAATCGGCATCCTGCGCAACCCGCTGTCGACGACCCAGGCGGTCGAGCGGCTGAATGATTTCCTGCGCCGCGATCTGGCACAACAGGCCTGACTCGCGGGCCTGTCTTCCGCAATCCCGCCGCGATGCAGCGTTTGTTAAAGCCTCGGTACTATAAGGCCGCCAGCCAGAACTCTCCGGAGGCAGCATGTTTCGAGCCGCTTCGTCCGCCAGCATCCTTCTCCTTGCCAGCTCGCTTGTGGCCCATGCCGGCGGCGACCCGGCCCTGGGCAAGAAGGCCTTCAACCGGTGCATGGCCTGCCATGAAGCAGCCACCGACCGCGACAAGGTCGGCCCACATCTGCTGGGCGTCGTTGGTCGCACCGCCGGAAGTGCGGAGAGTTTTCTTGGCCGCTATTCCGAGGCGATGAAGAGTGCCGGCGCCGCCGGCCTGGTCTGGGATGAAGCCAATCTCACCGAGTATCTCAGGGCACCCAAGCTGAAAGTGCCCGGCAACAAGATGGCGTTTGCCGGCCTGGCCAAAGACGACGACATCGCCAATGTCATTGCCTATCTGAAGGCCGATCCCAAGCCCTGATCCGCTGTTCGTCAGCTCTGTAAAGCCGGCTTTCTCCTCGCATATCGCGGCCGCGATTGCTTCGGTGGTTTGCCCAATACAAAGGCATCCGTGCGCCTTCGCCTTGCCGCATGAAAGTTCAATGACAGCTGAACTATGGCTGGTCGGCAAGCTAATCACGCTAAGCCCACGCCTTCACTGGTTTTCAAGACCCTGACGAATTTTTTTGTTTTCACGCCGCCCTTATCTTCACGTCTTTCAATCCCCTGATGCCCCACATATATTCGCCGCTGTTCGCGACCAGCGACGTCATGCCGAAGCGGGAGGCCCCAATGGCGACATTGCAGAATTTCGACGCCGAAATTGCCAAGACCAAGCAGGTCGTGCAGGACATGCGCTCCAAGATCGAGCAATCCGGCACCATGCTTGATACGCTTGCCACATCAGACAAGAAGATCGGCGACGCAAATTTCGACCTCGAGAACGCCCGCATCGAGGATGTGCTGAAGCAGCAGAAGGTGATGGAAGGCAACATTGCCGACCTGATCATCGGGCTGGAGGACGCCACCAACGTCTTCGGCGCCGAGTTCGAGAGCATGAAGAACTACACCGGCTGGGAAAAATTCATTGGCATCTTCTCCAGCCAGAGCAAGCAGCGCATGCGCACCGACCGCGTTCGCAACATGTCGCTGGCCGGCAATCTGCAGGAACTGCTGGTCAAATCCGACACCATCGTCGGCATATTGAAGGCGCAGAAAGAGGTTCTCGACCAACGCTACAAGACCTCGGAAACCAGCCTGTCTCAGGTTATCGAGCGCCGCAAGACCACCATGACCAATCTCGAAGCCGTGCAGAAGCGCATCGAGGAGCTCAACCCGATGCTGCTCGACATCGAAAACAAGATCGCCGCTTCGACCAGCCAGAAAGACCGCACGCAGCTCGAAGGCGAACGCTCCAAGCTGGCGACGGAATACAACGAAAAGCAGGCCAAGGAGCAGGAGCTGCTGGCCGAGAGCCAGACGCTCGAGCGTTACACCTCGATGTTCCAGACCTTCGTCGATTCGCTCAACAACCAGATCGCCGCGCAATCGACGCTGATCAACAAGCTGACCATCGATACCGAGCAGCGCATCGTGCTCTACAAAGCGCTGGAAGATTCGCTGAAGACCGCCGCCCAGCAGGACGTCGCCCACAAGATCAACACGCTGGGCAGCCAGGTCGACAACACCGCCGAGGAAACCATGGCCGGCATCGGTGCTGCTTCGCAAAAGCACATCGGCGACCTGCTCGAGATGCACGAGAAGAACATGGTCGCTACCGCCGACATCCAGCGCCGCAAGAAGCTGGCCGACGATGCCTTTGCCCGCCGCTTCGACGAGGTGCTGAAGAAGCACAATTCGGCGAACTACGTGCAGTCTTAGGAGTGACAGGACTGCCCGCGAGCGCACAGGCATGACCCCCGAAAACGAAACGGCGGCACGGTATTTTTCCGCCATCACGGCCGCACTCAGCGGCCTTGAAGTGTTCATGCGCGACGATCGCTCGCCGCTCTACCGGCATGGCATCGTCGCCAAGATCGTCGCCGAACACATCGCCAGGCTCGACAAGTCGTTTTCCTGCTGGCGCAACCGGCTCGGCTTCATGGACACATTCCACATTTCGCGCGCCGAAAGCGGATTTCCGGTGTTCCAGAACTTGCTCGAACTGGAAAACGACCGACGCCAGGCCGACGCGCGGCTTGCCAACATTCCGCTCGCCGGCGAGTTGCGCGAGGAAATGGCCGACTTCATCCTGCGCCACAAGGAATTCCCCGCGGCGCTGCAGAAGTCGATAGCCGAGCGGCTTTATCTCGAGGACGTGAAAAGCGAGAACACGTTCGGCCCGTTCACCTTGGCGCAAACGGCCAAGGTCTCGGTCAATCCGAAGACGGGGCGGCCTTATTATCTCGTCCACTGGGCGACGTTCGACGGCAGCGCCAACCTGCCGCTAGTCTACATGGTGACAGTGGAGGATTCGTCCGAAACGATGATTCGCCAGCTTGTCGATAGAAACGGCAAGCTGAACGAGACGATTGACATTCCGCTGCCGGTCGATGGCCTGCTCAATCCCGAGCTTGCCCACCGTTTCGACGATTTCACCGAGAAGAACTCCGCCTATACGCTGTCGCCGGCGACCATCGCGGTCAATCTCGACAAGGATTTCGAGCCGCTGCACCCCAAGCAGCTGCGCCGCGTTGTGCTCGGCCCGTTCTATTCGGCTGGCATCACCGACAACAATTCGACGGTGACCGAGGTTTTGGCCAAGGTGCGCAAGCCGGAAAATGCCTGGCTTTTGACCTGGACCATCCAGGAGGTCTATTCCAAGGCAGAAAAGCCCGGCCGCAAGGGCCTGTTTTCGAGCGAGAAGACGACGCAGGAATTCTTCATCAACACCGACGATCTGGAAGCCGCGCGCCAAGGCGTGTCGAGCTACGAAAACCATGCGCTGATCCCGCACGAGGCCTATCAGGCGCTCTACGCCGCCGGCGAGGCGCAGAAGATTTTTGCCGGCTACAAGGTTCACATTCTGTCCAACGGACAGGTCATCTCAGACGTCTGACCGTCACACCACGGAGCACCCTTCATGGATACCGGCCTGACCACCATCCCGGAAGCCGCCATCGAGAAGCACCGCGCCACCGCGCAGAGCTTCATCACCCGCGTCGTCGTGCTGGAGGACCCGTCTAGCTCCTCCGGCACAGCACTTGCCGGCACCAACCGCCGCTTTGTCTCGACCGTCTCGGTCGGCTCCGTGCGTCGCACGCGCGAGGTCGAGCTGGCCAAGACCGTCGGCGCCGTTCATCCCGACGACCAGTTGCTGACCATCCCGCAGCACACGCTGTTGTTTCGCGCCCGGCGCGGCACGGCGATCGCGCTGGCAATATCGGATGTCTTTGCCGAAAGTTCGGATCTCGAAAGTCTGCAGGCCAGGAACACCCGCGCGCCGCTCGAAGGCGACGAGGCGTCCACCTTCAAGAAGCTTCTGTCGGCCTCCGCCTACATCTCCGCCTTCAGCCTCGCCTCCTATCTGTTCCAGCTGATCGACAGCGACGGCGAGGCACCCAACGACATCCCCGAGCCGGACTTCCTGTTCGACACGCCGCAGGATGCGGTGAAGTCTATCCTCGCCGGCCTCGACAAGGCGATATCGGGATCGTCCGACGACGCCGATCTGATGACAAGGGCGCGTGCGTTCGCCCGCGTCGCCATCGACGGGCTGCTGGCCCGCAAGGGCCGCTTCGACGGCATCGGCCCGTTCGAGAACGCGCATATCCGTATCGATGCCGACGATTTCACCCTCGATGGTTTCGACGTCGCGCCGGGCAAGCGTTCAAAACCGCTGGTGATGACATTCAAGAAGCCGGAAGAGGTCGTCGGCAATCACATCGCCAAATACCAGTCGGTCAAGCTCGCCAAGATGCTGATGGCCTACGACTTCGAGCGCGAACTCAATCCGTTCGTCGAACTCGGCGGCTTCCTGTTCACCTTCATCGGCGACGGCGCCCCCGGCACCGGCAAGACGACCCTGATCCAGATGATCGCCGGCCTCGTCAACGGCTACTGCCAGGTCGCCGGCTATCCCTTCGCCTACGAGAATTTCGGCGTCGACCAGATCTCGTCCTATCAGGGCAAATCAGGCCAGAACTGCCGCCAGTTCATCAACAATGTGCTGAACCCGCGCGTCATCGGATTCGGCACCATCGACGACATCGACCAGGTGGCGGCGCGCCGCTCAGACGACCGCGCCTCGGCCGGCCAGCAGGAAATCACCGGCGTGTTGATGGATGCCTTCGCCGGTGCCGCGACCGTGGTGCGCGGCAATTGCTCGTTCGGCATGTTCTCCAACTATCCCGAAAATGTCGACGACGCGCTGCGCCAGCGCGCCGGCGCCCGCTGGCTGGTCGACGGGCCGCAGAGCCGCAACGACTACATCGATATTTTTGTCCTGCTGGCGGGAAAAAACCACAAGATCCCGCTCGGCGACCACGATCTCTACGCCGCGCAGGAAATCCAGCGCGCCGTGACCGAAGCCTATGAGGGGCACGAGAAGCCGCAAGAAGACGGGCTGATGAAGGTCTACGAGCGCTACATGAAGGAGAACGGCGCACCGAAAACGATGGCCGACATCGGCACCTATCTGCACCTGATCAAGGATGCCGAGCCCCGCTTCACCGGCCGCGCCATCAAAAACGTCACCGACGCCATCAAGATGCGCGCCATGGACATCGAGCTTCCCGACGACTGGTTCGAGAAGCCGGAAGTCTTCATGCGCAAGGGTTATGACGAGAAGAAAGCGATGATCGAGGAACTGCGCGGCCCCTTTTCGATGGACATGGTCATGCAGGAGATCAACCGCTACGCCGACTCGGAGTTCCGCTATTCCGACAAGTCCGACGACTCCGCCGTACAAAAGCTGCTGCGCGACGCCCGCCTGCGCGAACGGGCCGCGCGCGAGATGGAGGAGATGAAGAAGAAGGGGCTGTGGAATGCGTGAGTGCGCGCCTACCCCCCTCTGGCCTGCCGGCCATCTCCCCCTCAAGGGGGGAGATCGACTTTCACCATCGCTTTTGCCAATCTTCGACCTATCTGGAGAAGCGACACGGACGACGCTGCCAATCTCCCCCCTTGAGGGGGAGATTGCCGGCAGGCCAGAGGGGGGTGCTGGCACGCTCCTCGGGAGCGATGCACCTTGACCACAAAACCCGCCAAGAAACCCGATCTCCTGCGCGACAACGAGCTGATCTATGGCCGGCTGCTGACGGTCGACGAGCCGCATTTGATCCAGCGCTACAACAAGGCGCTCGCCGCATTCGGCTTGAAGCCGACCAAACTAAAGAGCTTGCAGATCGACCGCACCGGCTTCTCGCCTGAAGTGGCCGAGGAATGCGATGATTATGACTATCTCGATCCCAACGAGGTCAACCGCCGCTTCATCATCCTGACGCCGTCGCAGATCGACCTGCCGGTGGTGCACACCGCCTTCTCCAACACCTCGCAACTGATGTTCGAGTTCATGTCCAGGAACCGGCGCGCCATCGATGCGCTGACGATCAAGGACGTCATCTACGGCGAGATCGAGGATTCCATTCCGAAGGTCAACGACATCGAGGATTTGCTGTCGATCAGCCAGGTCGAATTCAAGGTGCTGTCGGCCGAGGATGTGCTGGGCAAGGCCGCCGAACTCGGCAAGCTCGTGGACCGGCTGAAGCAGGAGCCCGATGCCTGGCGCGACAGCGCCATGCTGAACCGGATGGTGGAGCTTGCCAAGATCTGCGGCGACATCCGCGAGAACGCGCTGGTGCCCGACCAGGTGATCTTCCGCCACAATGCCTACTGGACCAGTCACTTCGGCGGTCTCTACGTGTTCGTCGACCCTGATATAACGACGGTGATCAGCGATCCGGCCGCCCCCGGTTTCCGCCGCTCGCGGCCGTGGCAGGTCAGCTATCTCTCGATCAACGACGCCGACAAGGTGTTCAAGTTCCTCGCCACCACCGGCCGCATCGAGCTGCCGCGTGCCTCCTGGGTGGAGACCTCGGGCTATCTCGAGCACCGCGCCGAGATGGTGGTGCGCGCGCTGATCCGCGATGCCGAGCCGAACCGCAATTTGACCGATGTCGACAAGGTCTGGCTGCAGACCTGGATCCAGAGCCATGCCGACCTGATCACCAGAGACGGCAATTTTCCGTTCCTCAACGCCGCCAAGCGCGAGATCGCCCAACTCGGCCACCTCAAGATCGAGGATGTCTTCCCGCAGCAACGTTTCCTTGTCATCCGCGCCAAGCCTGACCACCCCGACGCCTGGCTGACCAACCGGCTGATCTCGGATTTCGTACCGTCGGACTTCGTTTCGCGCTACATCTTCAACAAGGACGGCTTTTATGAGGACTATGGCGGCTTCAGCGACGCGTGGCGATCGCATGTTGTGGACGTTCTCAAAACCACATATTTGAAGGACAAGGTGGCGTTTCGCACACGCCTCTACGGCCTGACTGACTAGAACGAAATGAATCGTTATGTCGTTCTAACTTCTTGTTTTGGCGCATGATGTTATCCAAAAAGCCTGCAACTTTTTGGCGTCATGCTTTGAGGGGGTGACACAGCCATGCTCGATCCGATCGTGAATTTCTTCACCCGCATTTTCCAGTGGATTGGCCGCGGCATCGGCCTGTTGATCGGCGTCATCCTGTGGCCGTTCCTGTGGGCCGGGCGCTGGTACACGCAGCGCGGCTGGATCCTCAAGGCGGCGGTCGGCCTCGCCCTGCTGGTGCTGATCGGCCTCTACGCCAATTTCTTCTACGCCACCCAATGGTGGAACAATTTCAACCCGAACTATCCCGACACCTACACGTTCGAGAAGCGCAATGTCTCCGCCGGCGAACAGGTCTCCGCCGGCGCCGGCACCGACACCGCCAAGACCTGCGGCAACTCCGGCATTGCCCAGATCGCCGCCGACCTGACCGACTTCAACGTCAACCAGAATGCCTGGATCTCGTCGATGATCCTCTACAAGCTTGGCCTGTTCGGCATCGACTGGGACAACACGCCGTGGATGGACAACAAGGCCTCCTTCCAGCGCGGCATCAACCAGGCGGTGCGGCGCACCGCGACCGAACTCGCTGACAATCTCGGCCGCGTCCGCACCACCTCGCAGATCGACAGCGATCTGCAGAATGCCCGCGGCAACCTGCAGTTCGACGAGGAGACCTGGTATTTCGGCCTGAACCCGTTCGGCCCCAAGACGCCGACACCGAGCTACTATCGCGACGCTGTGCGCATGCTGCGTTCCTTCAACGCTCGCCTTGCTACCTGCCAGGCGACATTCGACGCCCGCGCCGACAATCTGAAACAGTATATCGACCGCATCTCGTCCGACATCGGCTCGACCTCGGCGATCCTCAAGGAACGCGCCGAGAACCACAACAATGGCTGGTTCGACTTCCGCGCCGACGACCGCTACTGGTTCGCCTATGGCCAGCTCTATGGCTATTACGGCCTGATGAAGGGCGCCCAGGCCGACTTCGAGGACGTCATCAAGGAAAAGCATCTGCAGAACCTGTGGGACACAATGGACTCGCAGTTCGTTTCGGCGCTGAAGATCCAGCCTTTCATCATCGCCAATGGCCGCGAGGATGGCTGGCTGTTGCCGACGCATCTGACGACGATGGGCTTCTATGTGCTCAGGGTGCGCTCCAACATGGTCGAAATCAGCAACGTTCTGACGCAGTAGCGCTGTTCCATTAGGGACCAGGCGATGGCGAATTTGCGCCGTCGCCTCTGTCGCATTCCGTGCATTGTGCGGCTGTTTTGAGACGGCGGCGCGGCGTGTCCTCTGGCTTCTATACGGCGCGGCAACGGAGCCAGGAAGAACCGATGACAGGTCGGCCGGTCCGCAGAGGAATTTTCTCTATAGGAAACATAGTTGCATGAAAGTTGACGCCGCGGCAGCGACAGGGTTAGAACATGCCCGCGCCCGGGTCCAACCTGCCTGCGAGTAAGATCAACCCGTCCCCTCCATCGTCCAATCCAGAGGAAAGCCGTCATGGCCGAAGTGAAGTCCGACATCGAGATCGCGCGCGGCGCCAGGAAAAAGCAGATCCAGGAGATCGGCCAGAAGATCGGTATCCCGACCGAACATTTGCTGCCCTATGGCCACGACAAGGCCAAGATCTCAGCTGAATTCATCAAATCGGTGAAGGGCAACAAGGACGGTAAGCTGATCCTCGTCACCGCCATCAACCCGACGCCGGCCGGCGAAGGCAAGACCACGACCACGGTCGGTCTCGGCGACGGCCTGAACCGCATCGGCAAGAAGGCGATCATCTGCATCCGCGAGGCCTCGCTGGGCCCGAACTTCGGCGTCAAGGGCGGTGCCGCCGGCGGCGGCTATGCGCAAGTCGTGCCGATGGAGGACATGAACCTCCACTTCACCGGCGACTTCCATGCCATCACCACGGCGCACAACCTGCTTTCGGCGCTGATCGACAACCACATCTACTGGGGCAATGAGCTCGGCATCGACACCCGCCGCGTCGTCTGGCGCCGCGTCATGGACATGAACGACCGCGCGCTGCGCGAAATCATCTGCTCGCTCGGCGGCGTCGCCAACGGATTCCCGCGCGAGGGCGGTTTCGATATCACCGTCGCCTCGGAAGTCATGGCCATCCTGTGCCTGTCGACCGACCTGAAGGACCTCGAAAAGCGCCTCGGCGACATCATCGTCGCCTATCGCCGCGACAAGTCGCCGGTCTATGCCCGCGACCTCAAGGCCGACGGCGCCATGGCCGTGCTGTTGAAGGACGCCATGCAGCCGAACCTGGTGCAGACGCTGGAGAACAACCCGGCCTTCGTGCATGGCGGCCCGTTCGCCAACATCGCGCATGGCTGCAACTCGGTCGTCGCCACCACGACGGCGCTCAAGCTCGCCGACTACGTCGTCACCGAAGCCGGCTTCGGCGCTGACCTCGGTGCTGAAAAGTTCTTCGACATCAAGTGCCGCAAGGCGGGCCTCAAGCCGGCGGCGGCCGTCATTGTCGCCACCGTGCGCGCCATGAAAATGAATGGCGGCGTCAAGAAGGAAGACCTCGGCAAGGAAAACGTCGAAGCGGTGAAGAAGGGCTGCGCCAATCTCGGCCGCCACATCGAGAACATCCGCCAGTTCGGCGTGCCGGCGGTGGTTGCCATCAACCACTTCTACTCCGACACCGACGCCGAGATCCAGGCGATGAAGGACTATGTCGCATCGATGGGCGAAGAGGCGATCCTGTGCAAGCACTGGGCGCACGGCTCGGCCGGCATCGAGGATCTCGCCAACAAGGTGGTGGCACTGGCCGAATCCGGTGCTTCGCAGTTCGCGCCGCTCTATCCCGATGCCATGCCGCTGTTCGAGAAGATCAACACCATCGTCCAGCGCATCTATCGCGGCTCGGAAGCGATCGCCGACAAGTCGGTGCGCGACCAGCTCAAGGCCTGGGAAGACGCCGGCTACGGCCACTTGCCGGTGTGCATGGCCAAGACGCAGTACTCGTTCTCGACCGACCCGAACCTGCGCGGCGCGCCGACCGGCCACACGGTGCCGGTGCGCGAGGTCAGGCTGTCGGCCGGTGCCGGCTTCGTCGTCATCATCTGCGGCGAGGTCATGACCATGCCCGGCCTGCCCAAGGCGCCGTCCTCGGAAAAGATCTTCCTCAACGAGATGGGCCAGATCGAAGGCCTGTTCTAAAATCCTTCAGTTCAAACCGCAAAGGGCGCCGCAGCGATGCGGCGCCCTTCTGTTTTCGGATAACCCTAAGCAGCGCTGCGCGACAGCGCCCGCTGGTTGGAGCCGAAGATCGTGTCGCGTTCCGGCAACGCGCCGGTTTTCAGGCACTCGACCCATTCGGCGGTCTTGAGCACCGCCGCGAAGCGCGACTGCAGGATGATCGTGACCACGCGGTGGATCTCCTCGGCCGAGGCGTAGCCGGCGCTGTTGGCGTAAGGCACCGAGCCGGTCGCATCCGACAGGAACTCGACGGCAAAGCCCATATGCACGGCGTGGATGATGGTCGACAGGTCGCAATTATGCGTCATGTAGCCGACCACAGTGATCGTGTCGATGGCATTGGCGCGCAGCCAGTCCTCGAGATCGGTGCCGGTGAAGGCGGAGGGCAGGTTCTTTTCGACATAATGGTCGCGCTCGCGCCTGGCGATCTCGGGATGCAGTTCCCCGCCGTGGCTGCCCCTAGCGAAGATCGGCGATGTCTCCGGCGCCATCTGCTTGACGACCACCACCTTGATGCCGGCAGCAGTCGCTGCATCCATCGCCCGCGCCACATTGACGACGCTGTCGCGGAACGGCGGATGCTGGATGGCGAGATTGCCGCCGTCATAGTCGTTCTGCACATCGACGACGATCAGCGCCCGGCGTGGCGTGGTGTTGGCTGGGTCAGACATGGTGTTTTCCTTTCCGGCTTGAATGCGATGGGCCGAAAATAGACGGGTCGCCGGCCTGCTAAAAGTGGCCCGATTGACATCATTCGAAAGAATTGGGACAATCCGCTTTCAACTACCGGAAGCACCCATGACCGACCCGATCATTGCCGTCCTCGCCTTCGACGACATCAGCCCGTTCCATCTTTCGGTGCCGTGCCTGGTCTTCGGCGAGGACAGGACGGCGCTTGGCCTGCCGCGCTTCGACTTCCGCATCTGCGCGGTCAAGGCCGGTCCGATCCACACAGAAGCCGGACTGACAATTGCCGCGCCGCATGGGCTCGAAGGGCTCGACGGCGCCGACATCGTCATCGTCCCAAGCTGGCATCATCTCGGCGAGCCGGCACCGCCGCTGCTGATGGAGGCGCTGCGCCGGGCGCACCGACGCGGCGCCCTGATCGTCGGCCTGTGCCTCGGGACCTTCGCCATTGCCGCTGCCGGACTGCTTTCGGGCCGTCGTGCCGCGACGCACTGGGCCTATTCCGAACAATTGCAGACACTCCATCCCGACGTCGCCGTCGATGCCTCGGTGCTCTATGTCGACAATGGCGACATAGTGACCTCGGCCGGCGTCGCCGCCGGTCTGGACTGCTGTCTTCACATCGTGCGCGCCCGCTACGGCGCGGAAGCCGCACTGCGGCTCGCACGCCAGATCGTCCTTTCTCCGCATCGGCAGGGCGGGCAGGCGCAATTCATCGAGCATCCGGTGGCAAGAAGCGCGGACGCCGACCGGTTCACCCAAGCCCTCGACGCGGTTCGCGCGGCGCTCGGAGAGACGCATAGCCTGGATAGCGTCGCCGAGGCCGCCGGCCTGACCCGGCGCACCTTTACCCGCCGCTTCCAAAAATCGATCGGCACCAGTTTCGGCGATTGGCTGACCAGCCAGCGGATAGAACTGGCTCAACGGTTGCTGGAGGCAACGGAGAAATCGACGGACATGGTGGCGTTCGAAGCCGGCTTCGGCAGCGCCACCTCGCTGCGCCAGCATTTCGCCGCAAGGCTCAGGACATCGCCGGCGCAATATCGGCGCGAATTCTCCAGGCGAGCCGGTCAGGACGAGCGCATGGCGTACGTCCTGTCGTCCTGATCTGTTCAGTCCCGCTTGACCTGATGTGCCGGATTGCCGACCACCGTGGTGTTCGCAGCCACGTCGCGTGTCACCACCGCGCCGGCGCCGACGATGGCACCTTCACCGATGCTGACGCCGCCAAGGATGACGGCTGAGCCGCCGATCCACGCATTGGCGCCGATCTCGACCGGCTTGGCGATCTCCAGTCCAGCTTGCCGCCCAGCGGGCTCCCTATGGTGCTCGGCGCAGTAGATCTGAACATTGGGGCCGAGCAGCGTTCCCTTGCCGATGCGCACACTCGCTGTGTCGAGGATGGTGCAGCCGGCATTAAGGAAGACGCCGTCGCCGAGAAAGATGTTGAAACCATAGGCGCAGTGAAACGGTGCCTCGATGCGGGCGCCCTCGCCGGCGTTGCCGAGCAAAGCTCTCAAGCCCGGCCCGAGATTGCCGCGCTGCCGCGGCGGCAGCGAGTTATGCTCGAACACCGCGTCACGCGCTACCACACGCAAGGACTCCAGCTCGTTATCGAGGCAGGTGTACCATTCGCCGGCCGCCATCTTCACGCGCTCGCTCTTAGCCATGACGCGGTCTCCAATTCACGTCCTTGCAAAGCACAAGTGCAGCCAACAGAAAAGCGCCGATGCAAGTACTGGTCAAATATTGGACCTATGGTAGCCTGCGTCTCAAGGCCGTCCTGGCCCGGTGATCGAGGGGGATCGACCATGCTCTACATTCTCGCACTTCTGATCGGCGTCATTGCCGGTCTTCGCGCCATGACCGCGCCGGCCGCCGTGGCCTGGGGTGCGTATCTCGGCTGGCTGCCGGTGGCCGGCACCTGGGCGAGTTTCATGAGCCACTGGGCGGCTGTCGGCATCTTCACCATCCTGTGCATCGTCGAACTGGTCACCGACCAACTGCCGTCGACGCCGAGCCGCAAGGTACCGCAGCAGTTCGGCGCCCGCATCGTCATGGGCGCCTTCACCGGCGCGGTGATCGGCGCCACCGGTGGCGCCACCATCGGCGGCCTGATCGCCGGCGCCATCGGCGCTGTTATCGGCACGCTGGGCGGCGCCGAAGTACGCGGCCGGCTGGCAGCCGCCTTCGGCAAGGATCAGCCCGCCGCCTTCATCGAGGACGCGGTGGCAATCATCGGCGGTCTGCTGATCGTAGCGGCAGTGGCATGACGACGAAAACCTTCGACGCCATCATCATCGGTGCCGGACAGGCTGGCTCGCCTCTGGCCGGCCGGCTGAACGCCGCCGGCATGAGCGTGGCGCTGATCGAGCGCAAGCTGGTCGGCGGCACTTGCGTCAACACCGGCTGCATGCCGACCAAGACCATGGTCGCCAGCGCCTATGCCGCGCATCTGGCGCGCCGCGCCGCCGACTATGGCGTGACGCTCAGTGGCCCCGTCGGCGTCGACTATGCCAGGATCAAGGCGCGCAAGGACAAGGTGACGATCGACGCCCGCACCAATCTCGAGACCTGGATTGCCGGCATGAAGGGCTGCACGCTCTATCGCGGCCATGCGCGTTTCGAATCCGCCAACACGGTGCGCGTCGGCGACGATCTGCTGACCGCCGAAAAGATCTTCCTGAACACCGGCGGCCGCGCCTCGGTCCCAGACCTGCCCGGCATCCACGACATCGACTATCTGACCAATTCCTCGATGATGAATCTCGACGTGCTGCCGCGCCATCTCATCGTCGTCGGCGGCAGCTACATCTCGCTCGAATTCGCACAGATGTTCCGCCGCTTCGGTAGCGAAATCACCGTCATCGAGAAGAGCCCCCGCCTGACCGGCCGCGAGGACGAGGATGTCTCCGCCGCCATCCTGTCGATCCTCGAAAACGAAGGCATTACGGTCCATCTCGGCGCCGACGACATCGGCTTTGCCAGACAAGGCCAGGACATTTCCGTGACCTTCTCGGCCGGCAAACCGCCGGCGGTCGGCTCGCACGTGCTGCTGGCTCTGGGGCGGACGCCCAACACCGACGACCTCGGCCTGGAAAAGGCCGGCGTCGAGGTCGACAAGCGCGGTTTCGTCTCTGTCGACGACCAGTTGCGCAGCAGCGTGCCCGGCATCTGGGCAATGGGCGACTGCAACGGCAGGGGCGCCTTCACCCACACCTCCTACAATGACTACGAGATCGTGGCCGCCAATTTGCTCGACAACGATCCGCGCAGGGTCAGCGACCGTATCGAGGCCTATGCGCTCTACATCGACCCGCCGCTTGGCCGCTGCGGCATGACCGAGGCCGCGGTGAAGAAATCCGGCCGTCGCGCACTGGTCGGCCAGCGGCCGATGACCCGCGTCGGCCGCGCTATCGAAAAGGGCGAGACGCAGGGCTTCATGAAGATCCTGGTCGATGCCGACACCAGGCAGATCCTCGGCTGCTCGGTGCTCGGCCCCGGCGGCGACGAGGCTATCCATTGCGTGCTCGACCTGATGTACGCCAAGGCGCCCGTCGACACGCTGGCGCGTGCCGTCCACATCCACCCGAATGTCTCGGAACTGCTGCCCACCATTGCCCAGGAGCTGAAGCCGCTGGCCTGACAGCCTGTTGGCGATCCATTTCAAAGCTCTTCCTTTTCTGCATCGCTGCAATGCAGCAATGCAGCTTGCGCACGGTGGCGTCCTTCGCGCAGTGTCGAAATTGAACCGATTCAGTCTGGACGCACCATGCCCTTGCCGATCCTTGCGCTTGCCATTGCGTCCTTCTGCATCGGCACCACCGAATTCGTCATCATGGGCTTGCTGCCCGAAGTCGCCGCCGACCTCGGCGTGTCGATCCCATCTGCTGGCCTGCTGGTCACAGGGTATGCGCTGGGCGTCGTCTTCGGCGCCCCGATCGTCGCCATGGCCACTGCGCATTTGCCGCGCAAGCCGGTGCTGGTCGGGCTGGCCGTGCTGTTCGTCATCGGCAATCTGTTCTGCGCCATCTCGCCCAACTACTGGACGCTGATGGCCGCGCGCGTCTTCACCGCTTTCGGCCATGGCGCCTTCTTCGGCATCGGCTCGGTCGTTGCCGCCAGCCTGGTGCCGCGCAACAAACGCGCCAGCGCCATCGCGCTGATGTTCGCCGGGCTGACGCTGTCCAACATCCTGGGTGTTCCCGCCGGAACCGCACTTGGCGAAGCGTTCGGCTGGCGCTCCACCTTCCTTGCCGTGGTGGGTATCGGCCTGATCTCGGTGGCAGCGATCGCCTGGCTGGTGCCGTCCGATGTCGCCCAGCCAAGCGGTGGCGGCCTGCGCGGCGAGCTGCGCGTGCTGGGCAAGCTGCAGGTCTGGCTGGCCATGCTGATCGCGGCGCTGACTTCCGCAAGCCTGTTCACCGTCTTCACCTACATCAAGCCCTACCTCACCGAGGTATCGGGCTTGTCGACCGCCGCAGTCACGTGGGTTCTGCTGCTGTTCGGCGCGGGCATGACCATCGGCAACATTATCGGCGGCAGACTGGCCGACTGGAAACTGATGCCGACGGTGATCGGCACGCTGCTGCTGATGGCCCTGCTTTTCGTTGGCTTCAGGCAGTTCGGCGCAATCGCCAGCGTTGCCGTCGGCATCGTCTTCCTGTGGGGTCTGCTGATCTTCGTCGTTGTCCCGCCGCTGCAGATCCGGGTCGTCGAGGCCGCTTCCGAGGGGCCGAACCTCGCCGCCACGCTGAACCAGGGCGCCTTCAATGTCGGCAATGCCAGCGGCGCCTGGATCGGCGGCGTGGCCCTGTCCGCCGGTGTTTCCTATGCCAATCTGCCGCTGGTCGGCGCAGCACTCGCCCTTTTGGCGGTCACCGTCGCTGTGCTGTCGCAGGCGCTGGACCGGCGCGCGCCGGTCATCCCGCTTCCGGCTGAATAGCCTCTTGCGCCCATAGCGCGGCGGGCTGGACCAATCGACATAGGCGCTTTCAAATCGCATGTCTCTCGCTCTTGATGGAGGAAGTCATGCAGAAATCGATCGAACGCGTCGCCGGCGAAAGCGAAGGGGTTTCCTACGAATTCCCGCTGTTCCGCTTCACTGGTTCCGGCAAGGCTGCTCCTTCGGCGTATTTGCAGGCGGCACTCCATGCCGGCGAGTTGCCGGGCGTCGTCGCCATCGACGCGCTGATGCCGATGCTTGCCAGGGCGGAGGCCGAAGGCCGCATCAAGGGCAATCTCACCATCGTGCCCTGGGCCAACCCGATCGGCCGGGCGCAATATCATTTCGGCGAGCATCAGGGCCGCTTCCATCTGGGCACGCGCACCAATTTCAACCGCGGCTTTCCGCTGCTCGCCGCGCCCGACACAGCGCTCTTGCCCGACACCACCCTTGGCAGCGTCGACCAGCGGCTGAAGACGCGGCTGGTGCAGCTCTCGCTCGGCCATGACATCGTGCTCGACCTGCACTGCGATGACGAGGGCCTCGCCTATCTCTACGTCCACACCAGCCTGTGGCCGGCCATGGCCGATTGCGCCGCCGCCATGGGCGTCGACGCGGTCGTGCTGTGGAGCGAGGACACCGACGGCACCTTCGAGGGCGCCTCGATCATGCCCTACCAGAACGTCCCCGCCGATGTGGCCAAGCTCGACCGTCGCGTCGCCACCACCGTCGAATATCGCGGCATCCTCGATGTCGACGGTGCCTTGGCCGACGCCGACGCCGACGGGCTCTACCGGCTGCTGGTGGCGCGCGGCGTGATCGCCGATAGCGCCCTGCCCGCGCCGGGTCCTTTCACCGGCTTCGTGGCGCCATTGGAAAACATCGACATGATGCCGGCGCCACGGGCCGGTGCCGTGCTCTACGACGTGAAACCCGGCGACCGCGTCGCCAAGGGCGCGCGCCTAGCCACCATCGTCCATGCACCGGGTGAAACCGATGGCCGCACCGAAGTGTTTGCGCCGCAGGATGGCATCATCCTGACCCGCCGCTCGCGCCGCATCATCCGCGCCGGCGAGGATCTCTTGAAGCTGGTCGGCGACAGGAAGAGCACCGACGCCAGGTCGGGAACGCTGGAAGATTGAGAAAGCTTTGCCTCGTAGTTTGCCGAAGCACTCCATAGCTTCGTCATTCTAGGGCGAAGCAAGGAGCGAAGCGACGCGGCGCAGACCCTAGAATCCATGCCGCGACTTCAAAGCGTCGCTACGTTCAGAATTCTGTTCCGCTGCGCCCTTCAACTGAGGTCGCGGCATGGATCCTCGGGTCTCCGCGACGTCGCTTCGCTCCTGCTCCGCCCGAGGATGACGAAGTTGCGAGGCTTCGGCCAATCCCAAACCCGTTGCATGCAGCATCACCGCCTAGCCCGAAATAGCCAGCCGCGCCTTCGCCTCCAGCCATTCGGCCATCTGCCGGTAAGGCACCGGGCCGTGACTGATGCGGGCGACACCCAGTTCCGCTAGCCGCTGGCGCGGCGGCACATGCGCCAGCGCAATGATGTTGACCGGCAACGCAATTGCCTTGCAGAGTGTCTCGATCAGGCCCTCATCGCCAAGGCCCGGCGCAAAGAAGCCGTGCGCGCCAGCTTTTTCGAAGGCCTGTGCGCGCTCTATGGCCTGGTCGAGCATGGCGTCATCATGCGCATCCGGTTTCGCCTTGAGGAAGATGTCGGTTCGAGCGTTGATGAACGCCGGTATCCCGGAAGCCTTGACGGCCGCCGCCGCGGCTTCGATGCGTTTTACCTGAACAGCGATGTCGTGCAGGCCGCTGCCACCGACAACCTGGTCTTCGAAATTGAACCCAACAGCGCCGGCCCGCAGTGCCGACGTTACCGTGCGAGCAACAATTTCCGGGTCGACGCCGTAACCACCCTCGAGGTCCATGGTCACCGGCAGGTCGACGGCAGTGACGATGCGCTTGATGTTGTCGAGCGCCAGCTCCAGCGGGATTTTCTCGCCATCGGCATAGCCGAAGGCGGCCGCCACCGGCCAGCTTCCGGTGGCGATCGCCTTGGCGCCCGCTTTCTCGACGATCTTGGCCGAACCCGGATCCCAGACGTTGTAGAGAACGATCGGGTTTCCCTTGACGTGGAGGGAATGGAACGTCCGCGCACGCTCGATCTGCTCGGTCATGATTGTTTTCTCGTCTTCCTGCTGTTGATGAACATTCTAAGCGCCATAGCCGGTTCTGGCGATGTACCATGAGGCGCAGAAGCGACAGCCACCGGACAGGCTTTTCAAACCTGTTGCGTATCCTCCCTTTCGCAGCTATGGATTTCGCCATGAACATGCGTTCGATCAAGACCATTTGGTGGTGGGCCTGCTGACAGCGGCCTGTTCGAACACGTGCGCGTGAAAAGAGAGGGTGGCCGCAACGGAAAGTCCGGGCGGCCATTTGTTTTTTCCAAGCCATTCCCGGGTCCGTTGCCCAAGAAGCTGATGGAGACGGCAATGACGATGAAGGTTCTGGAAAACGGCGCGGAAAGTTTCGTGACCGCGGGTGGCATAACCATCACGCGCGCGCGCCACGACCGGCCCTATGCAGGTGCGATTGACGCCTATGTCGACGGCCTGAATTCGCGCCGCGGTGCGGTGTTTTCCTCCAATTATGAATATCCCGGCCGCTACACGCGCTGGGACACCGCCATCATCGATCCGCCGCTGGTCGTCTCGGCGCGCGGCCGTGCCATGCGCATCGAGGCGCTGAACCGCCGTGGCGAGGCGCTGCTGCCGGTCATCGGCAAGGCGCTCGCCAGCCAGGCGGATGTCACCATCGCCGAGACGTCGAAGACACTCATCCGCCTCGATGTCGCCAGGCCCGGCCGTGTCTTCACCGAGGAGGAGCGCAGCCGCGTCCCTTCAGTCTTCACCGTACTGCGCGCCATCACCGCTCTGTTCAAGACCGAGGAAGACGCCAATCTTGGTCTCTACGGCGCCTTCGGCTACGACCTCGCCTTCCAGTTCGATCCGGTCGAACACACTCTCGAGCGCAAAGAGAGTCAGCGCGACCTGGTGCTTTTCCTGCCCGACGAGATCCTGGTCGTCGACCATTATTCGGCCAAGGCCTGGACCGACCGCTACGACTATGCCGGCGACGGGTTTTCGACGGAGGGGCTGGCGCGCGACGAAACCGCCGAGCCGTTCAAGAGCCCCGACCGCATCCCGCCGCGCGGCGACCACGAACCCGGCGAATACGCCGATCTGGTGCGCAAGGCGATGGATTCGTTCAAGCGCGGCGACCTGTTCGAGGTCGTGCCCGGCCAGATGTTCTACGAGCGCTGCGAAACGCAGCCATCCGAGATTTCGCGCAAGCTGAAGGCAATCAACCCCTCGCCCTATTCCTTCTTCATTAATCTGGGCGAAGGCGAATACCTGATCGGCGCCTCGCCCGAAATGTTCGTTCGCGTCAACGGCCGCCGCGTCGAGACCTGCCCGATCTCGGGCACCATCAAGCGCGGCGACGATGCCATTTCGGACTCCGAGCAGATCCTGAAACTGCTCAACTCGAAGAAGGACGAATCCGAGCTGACCATGTGCTCGGACGTCGACCGCAACGACAAGTCGCGGGTCTGCGAGCCGGGTTCGGTGCGCGTCATCGGCCGCCGGCAGATCGAGATGTATTCGCGCCTGATCCACACCGTCGACCACATCGAAGGCCGGCTGCGCGAAGGCATGGATGCCTTCGATGCCTTCCTGTCGCATGCCTGGGCGGTCACCGTGACCGGCGCGCCGAAATTGTGGGCCATGCGCTTCATCGAGCAGAACGAGAAAAGCCCGCGCGCCTGGTATGGCGGCGCGATCGGCATGGTCAATTTCAACGGCGACATGAACACCGGTCTCACCCTTCGCACCATCCGCATCAAGGACGGCATTGCCGAAGTGCGCGCCGGCGCCACATTGCTGTTCGACAGCATTCCCGAGGAAGAAGAAGCCGAAACCGAACTGAAGGCATCCGCCATGCTCTCCGCCATTCGCGACGCCAAGACAGGCAATTCCGCCAGCACCGAACGAACCACCGCGCGCGTCGGCGACGGCGTCAACATCCTGCTGGTCGACCACGAGGATAGTTTCGTCCACACGCTGGCCAATTATTTCCGCCAGACCGGCGCCAACGTCTCGACCGTTCGCTCGCCGGTGCCTGAGGAAGTCTTCGACCGGCTGAAACCCGATCTCGTCGTGCTGTCGCCCGGCCCCGGCACGCCGAAGGACTTCGATTGCGCCGCAACCATCAAGAAGGCGCGCGCCCGCGAACTGCCGATCTTCGGCGTCTGCCTTGGCCTGCAGGCATTGGCCGAGGCCTATGGCGGCGAACTGCGGCAGCTGCACATACCGATGCACGGCAAGCCGTCGCGCATCCGGGTTTCCAAGCCCGGCATCATCTTCTCGGGCCTGCCCAAGGAAGTGACCGTCGGCCGCTACCACTCGATCTTTGCCGATCCGGTGCGCCTGTCCGACGATTTCATCGTCACGGCCGAGACCGAGGACGGCATCATCATGGCCTTCGAACACCGCAAGGAGCCGATCGCCGCGGTACAGTTCCACCCGGAATCGATCATGACGCTCGGCCACAATGCCGGCATGCGCATCATCGAGAACATCGTCGCCCACCTGCCCCGCAAGGCCAAGGAAAAGGCCGCCTGACGATCATGGCCGAAGCCGAGAACACGATGGCGATCGCGGCCAAGGCGGCCGCGAAGCGCAAAATCGCCAATCTCGCCTTCTGGTCGATTATCGTCGCTTTTGTCGTGCTCGCGCTGAAGGCTGCCGCCTGGTACGTCACCGGCTCCGTGGCGCTCTACTCGGACGCCTTGGAATCGATCGTCAACGTCATCGCCTCGGTTGCAGCCTTCTGGGCGATCCAGGTCAGCCACAAGCCGGCCGACCAGGACCACCCTTTCGGCCATCACAAGGCCGAGTATTTCTCGGCGGTGCTGGAAGGCGTGCTGATCGTGCTCGCCGCCCTTTTGATCCTTAACGAGGTCTGGCGCCACTGGCAGACCCCGGCACCGCTCGAACAGCCCTGGGAAGGTCTTGCCGTCAACGGCGTCGCTACAGTCATCAACGCCTTCTGGGCCTGGACGTTGATCCGCGCCGGCAGGGCGGAGAAGTCACCGGCGCTGGTTGCCGACGGCAACCACATCATGACCGACGTGGTCACCTCGATCGGCGTCTTCGGCGGCCTGGTCGGAGCGATCCTGACCGGCTGGCAGATTCTCGACCCGGCACTTGCCGTCCTCGTGGCGCTGAACATCCTGTGGCAGGGCTGGCACGTCATCGGTTCGTCGATGAACGGCCTGATGGACCGCGCCGTCGACACCCAGGAACACATGCGCATCCGCGACGTCATCTCGGCCAATTGCAAGGGCGCGCTGGAGGTGCACGACCTCAAGACGCGCATCGCCGGCCGCGCCACCTTCATCGAGTTTCATCTGGTCGTCGATGCCGACATGTCGGTCGGCGCCAGCCATGTCATCTGCGACCGCATAGAGGACGCGCTGAAGGCCGAAATCCCCTCGGTGCGCGTCACCATCCATGTCGAGCCCGACGACGAGGCCAAGCTCCCCAAGGGCACGACGGCCGTGCCGTTTGCGTGAGGCGGTCTCCCGTCACGACCTTGGAAAATTAGCCAAAGCCCCTCGACTTCGTCATCCACGGGCGGAGCAGGAGCGAAGCTCCGTCGCGGAGACCCGAGGATCCATGCCGCGACCTTGGCCTCAGAGTGCAGCGGAACAGAATTCTGCACCGCAGCAGCGCTCGGATGTCACGGCATGGATCCTATGGTCTGCGCCGCGTCGCTTCGCTCCTTGCTCCGCCATAGGATGACGAAAACGCTGGGTGCTTACGGAGCGCATGCCGATTGCGGCATCGGCTGCAGCCGATAGACCTTGTCGTCGGATTTCGTCTTGCCGTCGGCGGCCTTCGAACACAGGTCGACGATCGCGAGTGCACTGTTGGGATTGGCCAGCATCATCGTGCCATCGGCACCACGCTTGAGGAAAATCTCCTTCTGCGCGATGTCGCAGGAGAAATCGCTCATCTTCGAACTGGCCGCGCAGCGCCACTGGTCGGCTTCGGCCTGGCAGGAATAGGTCTGCGTGACTTTGGCCGATTTCTGCCGTGTGGTGACGGTAACGGCAATGTCGGCGCCATCAGGCCAGTTGGCTGCGTCGCCCCCTGAAGCAAACGACGCCAGTTCGACCGGGCCGCGGAAAACCCGGATCGACTTGGTGAGCTGATCGGGGTGCGAGCCGAGATGCGCTGCATCGTAGTCGCGCCCATAGCAGAATGCCTGGTCCGGCTTCAGCCGCTCGCGCAGTGGAGCCCCGAGCGCAGGGGCGATCGGATCGATGCGCGCGAACTCGGCCTTGCAGGTCGCCGCCGGCATCGGGTCGAGGCGGAAATTGTCGTCCTCCGAGCCGAGCGCCTGCCTGTCATACTCCGCTGCGCCAAGCTCCTCTTCCGATCCGGCATCGAGATAGATGTCGGGCTGCAGATCCGAGAGAAGCAGCCGGCCCTTGTCGTCGACCTTCAGCGATGTAAGCGTCCGGTCGCACTCCATACCGCAATGGATGGGGCCTGTCTTGCCGTCCTCCGACACATGATTGCACCAGCCGCCGGCCCATTCCGGCGCCTTGGCGCCGCGCACGGAGGTGGCGATGAAGGCATTGTAAGAAGTGTCGGAATTCACGGTCGGCTCTTCATTCGGCCGGCTGACTGGATCATGGCCGTAGTAGAAGAAGATCCGCGCCACCTTCTGCTTCGGGTGCGCCTTGAGATGCCCCGCATCATAGACGCGGCCGAAACAGACATCAGCGCCGTTCGGACTGAGTTCGGTGAGCTTCAGCGCATCGTCGGCGGAGGCCGGTCCGGCAAGCAAGCCAAGCAGCGCCGCGCCAAACCCGGCGCCGGCGACTGTCTTCCATTCCCCTGCCCTGAACGCCATGTGATCTCTCCTCCGCATCGACAGGACGCAACGTCAATTTATGCTAGTATTGCGGCCGCAGCCACGCAATTCGCGGCGGGCCGCCAAGCGAAGGAGGATGCCATGCGTCGGCGCGACATGTTCCGCGCGGTTCTTGCCGGAACCGGAACGCTTCTCGGTTTGCGGGCAGCACAGGCAGCCGCCACCGAGCCCACAAGGCAAAAAGTCGCCTACCACTTGAGCGACACCGACAAGGTCAATTTCGTGCTCGGCAACATCAAGAACCACTATGAGGGCACCGGCGGCAATGTCGACATCGTGCTGGTCGTGCATGGTCCGGCCTTGGCCAGCTTCAAGTCGAAGGGAACATCGGCCGCTATTTCCGGGCGCTTCGCCGGCCTGGTGCGGCAGGGGCTGGAATCCCATGCTTGCACCAACACCATGCAAGGCATGGATATTTCGCTCCCCGACCTGCTCGCCGGGTTTCATGCCGCCGACAAGGGCGGCGTCGTCAAACTCGCCGAACTGCAAGGCCAAGGTTACGCCTATCTGCACCCGTAGAGCGGTTTGCTTGGCGCAAATTCCCCAAGGGAAAGCGCTACTCCTTTTCCCGGGAAACCGTTTCACACGTTTCCTTGAATTGCTCAAAGGCTTGAACACCGGGGTGGCAAGGGCCTACGAAGGACAGGCAGACGTCCCGGAGGAAGAACCGTGCCAGCCACCACACTCAGCATACCCGATCTTGCCGGCAAGGCAGTGCTGGTCACCGGTGCGTCGACCGGCATCGGAGCGGCGCTCGCGCTGGCCTATGCAGCGCAGAAATGCAAGGTGGCGCTGCACTACAATTCGAGTCAAGACGCCGCCGAGAAGCTCGGCCTGACGATTGCCGACAAGGGCGGCGAGGTGTTTCTCGTTCAGGGCGATTTCTCCGTTGCCGCCGATGTCGAGCGCGTCGTCGAGGATAGCGCGCAATATTTCGGCCGCCTCGACGGGCTGGTCAACAATGCCGGCGGCATGCTTGGCCGCATTCCCTATGCCGAGCAGACCGAGGCGCATTACGACGCTGTGATGGACCTCAACGCCCGTTCGGTACTGACTGCTTCGCGCAAGGCGATCCCGTGGCTGAAGAAACAGGGCGGCTTCATCGTCAACACCTCCTCGATCGCCGCCCGCAATGGCGCCGGCGGCGGCGCCGGGCTTTACGGCTCGGCCAAGGCCTTCGTCTCCAATGTGACGCGCGGCATGGCCAAGGAACTGATCGGCTTCGGCATCCGCGTCAACGCGGTGGCGCCCGGCACCATTCTCACCCCGTTCCACGAGCGCTATTCGACCGACGAGCAGATCAAAGGCATGGTCGCCACCATTCCGCAGGGACGCGCCGGCACGGCGCAGGATTGCGTCGGCGCCTATCTGTTCCTCTCTTCCGATCTTCTCAGCGGCTACATCACCGGCCAGGTCATCGAGGTGAATGGCGGCCAGTTGATGCCTTGAGCGGCTATCGGCATACTGGCGGTCTGCACGCTCTTGTCGAAACCTCAAAGGGAGACAACGGAATGTATGGACTGATCGGCAAGATGCGGGCGGCGCGCGGCCAGCGTGACGCGGTCATCGACCTCCTGCGCGCCAGCACCGGCGCCCTGCCGGGTTGCCTGAACTACATCATCGCCCGCGACCCCGCGGATGCCGATGCGATCTGGGTCACCGAAGTGTGGACCGACGCCGAAAGCCACAAGGCCTCGCTGCAGCTTCCCGAAGTCCAGGCGGCGATCGCCAAGGCGCGGCCGTTCATCGCCGGCTTCGAATTCCAGGTCGAAACCCACCCTGTCGGCGGCTTCGGCCTGGCCGACGGCAAGACGGGGTGAGTTCGATGCCAACTTTGAGGAGCAACCTTTGACGCAGACAGTAAACATTCGCGATGCGAAAGCCCATCTGTCGCGCCTTGTGAGACGTGCAGCCCAAGGCGAGTCGTTTGTTATTGCCAAAGCCGGCAAGCCGTTGGCCAGAATCGTGCCGATCGAACAACCGGCTCTGCAGGCGCGACGGGTCGGTTTTATGGCCGGCCAGTTTTCCGTCCCCGACGATTTCGACCGCATGGGTCGCAATGAGATCGAGCAACGGTTCGACGCCGGCTTATGAAACCTGTTACTCGACACCTGGACGGGTGAAACAATAGTTTTCTATGAACCGCGGTTCGCATTTTTCGCCCTGCGGGTCTAAGAGCGAAACATGGATTCCTCGGCCGAGCAGCCCTCCCCGGACCTGCCCACACTCGAGCGCATGGCGCGGATGCGCAAGCTCTGGCAGTGGCTTGCCCTGCTGGTTGTTTCTCTCCTGTTTGCCGGCGCGCTGGAACTCGCCACCCTGCCGGCGGCGTTGCTGATCGGGCCGATGCTGGCGGCCATCGTCGCCGGCACCAATGGCGCCACGGTGCGTGTGCCGCGCCTTCTGTTCGGCGCCGCCCAGGCGATCGTCGGCTGCCTCGTCGCCAGCTCGATCTCGGCCGACATCTTTCCAGTCTTCTACCGGGAATGGCCGCTGTTTCTCGGTGTCGTGGTGGCGACCGTCACGGCCTCCAGCCTGCTCGGTTGGCTGATCAGCCGCTGGCGCATCCTGCCCGGCACCACCGCCGTCTGGGGTTCGTCGCCGGGCGCGGCCACCGCCATGGTGCTGATGGCCGGTGCGTTCGGCGCCGACCAGCGTCTCGTCGCCTTCATGCAATATCTGCGCGTCATCTTCGTCTCGATGACGGCAGCACTCGTTGCCAAGATGTGGGTCGACACATCGGGCGTCGAAATCCCCGCCATCACCTGGTTCCCGCCGATCGACGCCCAAGCCTTCGCCGCCACCATCGGCATCGCGTTTATCGGCGGCTTGGCGGGAAAGCTGTGCCGGCTGCCTTCTCCCTACTTCCTCGGCACCTTCATCTTCGGCGGCGTCATCCATCTCGGCCTGGGCGTTGAGATGCAATTGCCGCCCTGGCTGCTGGCTGTCAGCTACGCCATGGTCGGCTGGTCGATCGGGCTGAATTTCACCAGGGCGATCCTGCGCCATGCGACACGCGCGCTGCCGCAGATCATCGCCTCGATCGTGGCGCTGATGGCCTTTTGCGGCGGCCTTGCCTTCATGATCAGCCATCTCCTGGGCATCGATCCGCTGACCGCTTATCTGGCGACCAGCCCTGGCGGCATGGACAGCATCGCCATCATCGCCGCCGCCGCGCAGAACGTCGACATCTCCTTCGTCATGGCCCTGCAATCGGCACGCTTCCTGATCGTGCTGCTGGTCGGCCCGAGCGTCGCGCGGCTGGTGGCCAGAAGCGTCAGGCAATAGGCAAAACCGACGCCAGAGACGGTCATAAGCCGCGGATTATTCCTCGCCGCCCTCATCCTCGCTTTGCGCGTCGCGGCGCCAGTAGGCGGTGACCAGGTGCCGGTTGCGCGATAGGTTCCATTGCTTGCGCACGATCTTGCGGATCTCCCGGAAATCGCCGAATTCGCATCCGGCCCAGACATAAAGACCGTCGGCAAGCGCCATGTGGCTGCGCTCCCGCAAGGCGGCTGGCAACAGGCCGGCGGTGCCGGCCTCTCGGCCGTGCCGGTAGAGCCAGGTGATATCGACATTGTCCCCTTGCGCCAGCGCGATCCGGTCATCCGGGCCATCGACCTCGATCAGTGCCTCGGCGCGGGTTGACGCCGGCAAATGCTCCAAAATCCGGCCGATGGCTGGCAGTGCGGTGTCGTCGCCGAGCAGAAGCAAGGTCTGCGCCACCGGGGCGTCGCCGCCACCGGGTCCGATCATGCCGATCACGTCTCCTGCCTGTGCGCTTTGCGCGAAGGCGGCGGCGGGCGTCTCCTGGCCTGGATGCAACACGAAATCGACGTCGAGCCAACCGCTTGCGGCGTCCACCGCCCGGATCGTGTAGACCCGCACGGCAAGCGCATCGTCGCCAGAAGGCCAGACGATCAAGCCGTCAGCGCCCATCGTCGGCCAAACCAGCCGGCGGCCAGGCGGCGGCAGCAGCAGCCGCATGTGCAGGCCGCCATGGGTAAATCGGCCGAGATCCTTGCCGGCGAAGCGCAGGCGCTGCATGTGCGCCGATATCCGCGTTGACGACATCACCGCGATCTCGCGGAAGAAGACCGGCGTACCGGCGTCGCTGCCGTCACCTTGCCAATGGATGCCCTTGGTCGTGCCGAGATGTTCGGCGACATGGCCGGCGACCGTCATCTTCATGTAGGACAGGCAGGTTTCGTCTGTCGCCGCGACCCGGATCAGCACGCTTTCATCATCAAGCGTAGCGCTCAACGAGCCGTAGTAGAGGCGGAGCTCCCACTGGTCGGCAACGCCAGTGTCAATCTCGAATTCGCTGTGCTCTGCGCGCAGCCGGTCCATCACCAACCTGATCGCCGCGTCGCTGATCCGGGTTTGCGCGTTCAGTTGGTCCATCGCTCAGTCCTTCGCAACAATTCGGCAAGCGCCGCAGCGCCACCGCCGTCAGCGACATGCCACAGCCGCTGCGGCGTTTCCACATAAACTTGATTATAAAATTCATATTTAGCGATGAACGCCTACCGCGCAGCAAGCCGCTCGGGAAGAAAGTCGACGAAGACGCGCACCTTCGGCGACAAATGGCGATTGGAGGGCCACAGCATCCGGAACTGGCCACGGCCGTCGACATGACCGTCGAGGACGGTACGCAGCCTGTCTTCGTGCAGCGCCTCGCGCACCAGGAAATCCGGCATGCAGGCGATGCCGAGCCCGGCGAGCGTGGCGCCTTTCAACGCCTCCATGTTGTTGCATGTCAGCATCGAGCGTATCTGCGGTTCGGCGCTTCCGGTAGTGAACGGCCACTCCAGCAGCCTGCCGCTGTTCAGGAAGCGGAAGTTTATGCCGAAATGCCTGGTGAGATCAGCCGGCACGCTGGGGGCGCCATGGCGGTCGAGGTAGGAGGGCGCCGCGCACAGCAGCATGCGAAAGGGCGCAACGGGTCTCGACACAAGGCGCGAATCCGGCAGTTCGCCACTACGGATCGCGACATCGATGCCCTCGTCGATGACGTCGACGATCCGGTCGTTGAAATCGATGTCGAGCTCAATCTCGGGATAGCGGGCCATGAACTCCGACAGCACCGGCAGCAGCAGATGATAGGTGACGATCGGGGTGGATATGCGCAGCCGCCCACGCGGTGTTTCCCGTGTCCGCGACAGCATCGCCTCGGCATCGCCGATGTCGTCGAGGATCCGGCGCACCCGCTCGTTGAACAGCTTGCCCTCTTCCGTCAGGCCAATCCGCCGCGTGCTGCGCTGCAGGAGCCGCACGCCGAGCTCCTGTTCGAGCCGCGCGACGCTCTTGCCGACGGCGGAAGCCGAGATGCCGAGCGCCCGCCCTGCAGCGACGAAACTGCCGAATTCGGCGGTGCGGGCGAAGGCCAGGAGCCCGTTGAGACGATCCATCGTGTCATTCCATTCGAGCGTTTCAGTCCGATATACCAGGAGATATAACACCATTTTTCCTGAAATGCCGACGACCTATCTTGTCGTCACGACCGGATCCGCAAACGCGCGGCCGACCGGCGAGTGCTGTTTCAGATAGGGAAATCCATGACTTCTAGGACCACAACCGGCTCTGCCGAGAGATGGCTCGTGCTCTTGTCCGTTTGCCTTGCCGCGATGACGATGCCCTTGACCTTCACCGGTCCGGCCGTCGCTCTGTCGCGCATCGCGGCCGATCTCGGCGGCAGTCCGATCGAGCTCAACTGGGTGACAAACGCCTTCATGCTGACCTTCGGCGCCACCCTGATGGCGTCGGGCGCTCTGGCCGACAACCATGGCCGCAAGCGCCTCTTCCTCGTCGGCCTCTCCCTCTATGTCCTGGCGTCGCTGGGCGCGATGCTGGCGCCGGACATCATCTGGTTCGACATTTTCCGGGCCGCGCAGGGGATCGGCAGTGCGGCCGCCTTCGCTGGCGGCGCCTCGGCACTCGCCCAGGAACTCGAAGGGCCATTGCGGCTGCGCGCCTTCAGCTTTCTCGGCACCAGTTTCGGCATCGGCCTCGCCTTCGGCCCGATCGCGTCGGGCCTGCTTATCTCTGCATTCGGCTGGCGGTCGATCTTTATTCTGGTTGCAGCACTCGCGATTGCCGCCGCCATGCTCGGCCTGCGCACCATCAGGGAATCGCGAGATCCGGATGCGACTGGCCTCGACTGGGCGGGAGCCGGCACCTTCACGATCGCGCTGGCGTCGCTGACCTATGGCGTGCTCCAGGCCCCGCAGCGCGGCTGGGCCGATCCCCTTGTCGTCACCCTTCTGGCCGCTTCTGTCATCTGTTTTGTCGCCTTCGTCTTTGTCGAGCGGCGCGCACAACGGCCGATGCTTGACCTCACGCTGTTTGCCTATCCCCGCTTCGTCGGCGTCCAGTTTCTGGCTGCGGCACCCGCTTACGCCTTCGTCGTCCTGCTCGTCCTGTTGCCGATCCGCTTCATCGGCATCGAGGGCATGAGCGAGATCAAGGCCGGGCAATTGATGATCTGCCTATCAGGCCCGCTGCTGATCCTGCCGATGCTCGCCGGACAGCTGGCGCGCTGGATCGCGCCGGCCACGATCTGCGGCGTCGGCCTGCTTGTCGCTGCCGCCGGGCTTGTCTGGCTGAGCCTGACACCACCGGTCGATAGTGCGCTGGTGGCGCCGCTGATGCTGATCGGCGTCGGCATCGCCCTGCCCTGGGGATTGATGGACGGGCTTGCCGTCAGTGTCGTGCCGAGAGAGCGCGCCGGCATGGCGGTCGGCATCTTCAACACCACCCGCGTCGCCTGCGAGGGTGTGGCGCTCGCGATCGTCATGGCGACCCTTTCCGGCTTTACCGCCGCGCAGGTCGCCGCCGAGGAAACGGCATCTTCGACGGAGGCGGCGGCGGCAGCCCAGCTGCTGGTGACCGGCAATCTCGGCGAAGCAGCACAACATCTGCCCCAAGCCGGAGCCGCTGTTCTGGTCCAGGCCTACGAGACGGCGTTCGACAGGCTGCTGATCGTGCTGGCGGCAATCACCGTCATGACCGCCGTCGTCGTCTTCCTTGGCCTGCGTCGCGGATCGGCTTCAGGTGAAAGTGTCGACGTCCAGGCAGTGCCGCAGGAAGGGTAGCAGTCAGCGGACGGCCCCCGCTATCAATCGAGCCTGTGCATCAGGTCCTCATCCAGCCAGCGGCCGAAGAAATAGACCAGTTGCTTGTGCCACCACGGCCAGTCGTGGCTGACATCGCCACCCCAATAATCGACCCAGGCGGGAATGGACTTGTCGCGCAGGATTTGTTCCAACCTGCGCGTCTCGACCAGCATCCGCTCTTCCCATGCGCCCTGCCCGCAGCAGAAGATCAGCCTGAGCGCCTTCAGCCGGGTCAGCAGTTTGGGATCGACGATGCCGGGCAGATAGTCCAGCGGCGAGTTGTAGAAAATGTCGCCCTCGAGCGCTTTGCCGAAGAAGTCGCGCGCCGAATAGACGCCCGACAGCGCGATGACGCCGCTGGCAAGTTCGGGAAAGCGGAAGACGAAGTTCGACGAGTGATAGCCGCCCATCGAACAGCCCGAGAACAGCGGCTTCAGCTTGCGGCCGCCATTGGCCTGCTCGGCTGCGGACAGGAACTCCGGCAGCGCCTCCTCGCGCACATAGCGGAAATAGGCTTCGTGGCGGGCGATGCGATGGGCCGCGTCGGCATGCTTGTCGAAGAAGGATTCCGAATCGACGCCGTCGACCGTGAACAGCTGGATGCGGCCGGTGTCGATGAATTCGGCCAGTGCGCCCACCCCGCCGGAATCCTCGAACTGGTAGAACCGGCCCTGCGAGGTCGGAAACACCACCACCGGCCGGCCGGCATGGCCGTAGCGCTTGTATTCCATGTCGCGGCCGAGCTGGCTCGAGAAATTCTTGTGATAGGAGATGTCCATCGCCTCACGCCTTTTCCGCGTGGATATAGGCGACTGCCTCGCGCAACGCTGCTTCGTCCTTCGAGCGCATCTGATAGGCGTAATTTCCCATGGCGCGGCTGAAAACCTCTTCGATGGCCTGATGGTGGACGATCTTGTCGCGGTGCGCGGCTAGCACGTCCTCATGGCTGTGCAAATAGTGGAGGCGTCGCTTGCGGCTGGCATAGGCGGTGAAGTATTTGCCCTCGTAAGGGCCGCCGGCGGCATCTCTGACCACCATATCGGCCCATGCCGCATAGACGTCGACGTCGAACGTATAGTTGATCGCATCGGTCATCCAGGCGCCGGGCGGACGCATGTTGACCTCCAGCGCGATGACCCGGTCGTCCTTGGTCTCGAACAGCTCAATGTGGAAGAAGCGTTCGCGCACGTCGAACGCCTTCAGTATCTTGCGGCCGGCCTCCTCGATCGCCGGTCTAACCTTGGGAAAGCAGGTGTAGCTCATGTGGCGGTCCTTGTTGACCACCTCCATGATGCTCTGGTCATAGCGATGGCTGGCCGCCAGCACCACCTCGCCGTCGCGGTTGACCAGCCCGTCATAAGTCACCACCAGACCCTCGATGAACTGCTCCATGACGAAGGTCACGTCCTCGGGCTTGTCCCGGAAGAACTGGTCGAGTTCCTTGGCGTTGGAGATCTTGAAGGTGTTCGATGCGCCGGAACCGCTGTCGGGCTTGACCACCACCGGATAGCCGACGCGCCGGATGAAAGTCATGGCCCCGGCACGGTCGGAGCATTTGCGCTGCGCGATGGTGTCGACGCCACTCTTGCGGAAGAAGGCGCGCATGCGGCTCTTGCGCTTCAGATTCTTCACGAAATCGAGCTTGGTGCCGTAGATGTTGAAGTCGGAGCGGATGTTGGCTTCCAGCTCCAGCCAATGTTCATTGAGCGATTCGAAACGGTCGATGCGGCCCCATTTGTGGATGAAATGCCCCATCGCCCGGAACACCGGATCGTAGTCTTCCATGTCGGCGACACGGTAATATTCCGAAAGCGCCGCCTTCAGCTTGGCGTCGAGTGCGTCATAGGGTGCGTCGCCGATGCCGAGCACCCTGGCTCCGGCCTTCTTCAAACGGTCGCAGAAATCCGCGCCGTTGGCGGGAAAATGCGGGGAGAAGAACACGAAATTCATGGACAACCCCATCGCAACCCGTCGATGCCCAAGTCTGGCGCATTTGCAGCGCCTGGGGAAGGGCATGTGCGGTGGGGACAATATCCAGCAAAATCCGGCCAGCAAAGCCAAGGCACCGAACTCGGGTTCCCTCGCGGCCTTCGGCGCGTTGGCTGACGGAGCATCAAACGAAAAACCCGCCTGTGCGGCGGGTCACTGGCGCAGATCAGCACCATGGACGAATATGTACCGTAGCTGAGGTCACCCAGTCAAGAAAAAATTCCTATCGTGGAAAGCTGCCGGCACAAAGGCTGCCAACACTGCCGAACTCGCTGTCATCAGCATTACCCGCAATGCGGCCCCACTTGCCTCCCACAAGCCGCTCCTATATGAGATCAGCCATGAACACGCGCGCCACCAACGCTTCCCGTCCGACCGGTTTTTCCGGCGAGACCGTGCGCGCGCTGGCTTCGACCCTGCTTCTTCTCGGCCTTATCGGCGATCGCCGGGTTCGCTGAAGGAGCGCCCGGCGGTCGAACCGCCGCGCAAGCGCATGCTCCTTGGCAATCACATCAAGCGAACGAAATTCTGGTAAGGCGCCGCTCGCCATCAATCCACCTGAGGGTGGATCCATGAGCCGCCGGGAGAAAAGACGATGAACGCACGAGAAGAGATCCGTTCCGATGCCGCGGTAGCCGGCAAGGATGCGGAACGAAGCATCCAGAACAAGGGCATGTCCGACGCAGCCCGCAAATATCAGCCCTATCCGACCGTCGGCCTCACCGACCGCACATGGCCCTCGAAGGTCATCGACAAGGCGCCGATCTGGTGCTCGGTCGACCTGCGCGACGGCAACCAGGCGCTGATCGATCCGATGGGCCATGAGCGCAAGGCACGCATGTTCGGCCTGCTGCTCGACATGGGCTTCAAGGAGATCGAGATCGGCTTCCCGTCGGCCTCGCAGACCGATTTCGACTTTGCCCGCTGGTGCATCGAGGAAGGCAACGTGCCCGCCGATGTCTCGCTGCAGGTGCTGGTGCAGTGCCGGCCGGAGCTGATCACCCGCACCTTCGAGGCGCTGAAGGGCGCCACCAACCCGATCGTCCATTTCTACAATTCGACCAGCGAGCTGCAGCGTCGCGTCGTCTTCGAAAAGGACGTCGGCGGCATCAAGCGGATCGCCACCGACGCCGCCAAGATGATCACCGACATGGCGGCCAAGGCCGGCGGAGGCTTTCGCTTCGAGTATTCGCCGGAGAGCTTTACCGGCACCGAACTCGAAGTGGCGCTGGAGATCTGCAACGCCGTCACCGAGATCGTCAGGCCGACGGCGGACAACAAGCTGATCGTCAACCTGCCCTCGACGGTCGAGATGTCGACACCCAACATCTATGCCGACCGCATCGAGTGGATGTGCCGCAACCTCGACAACCGGGAGAACCTGCTGGTCTCGCTGCATCCGCACAATGACCGCGGCACCGGCATCGCCACCACCGAACTCGGCCTGATGGCCGGCGCCGACCGTGTCGAAGGCACGCTGTTCGGCAATGGCGAGCGCACCGGCAATGTCGACATCGTCACGCTGGCGCTGAACATGTACACGCAAGGTGTCGATCCGTTGATCGACTGCTCCGACATCAACCGGATGAAGGACGTCTACGAATATTCGAACCAGTTGAAGATCCCCGAGCGCCACCCCTATGTCGGCGAACTCGTCTACACCGCCTTTTCCGGTTCGCACCAGGATGCCATCAACAAGGGCATGAAGGCGCTGAAGAAGGCCAATACGAGCCTGTGGGAAGTGCCCTATCTGCCGATCGATCCGGCCGATGTCGGCCGCAGCTATGAAGCCATCATCCGCATCAACTCGCAGTCCGGCAAGGGTGGCATCGCTTATGTGCTGCAGGCCGATTACGGCCTCAACTTGCCGCGCAATCTGCAGATCGAATTTAGCCAGGAAATCCAGGCGATCACCGACGCCGAGGGCAAGGAAGTGCCGGCCAGGCGTATCTACGAGCGCTTTCTCGAGACCTATGTCGATCAGCCGGCCGCGCGGCTGAAATTCCTCGATCACCACACCTATCCCAGCACCGAAATCAAGGGCCGGCGCGTCGTCGAGGCGGTCATCCTGGACAATGGCAAGGAAGTGACGATCTCCGGCACAGGCACCGGTCCGATCGACGGCTTCGTCGATGCGCTGTCGCGCCATGTCGGCGTCGAGATGTCGGTGCTCGACTATTCCGAGCACTCGATGCAGCGCGGCTCGAACGCGTCAGCCATTTCGTATGTCGAGATGGAGTATCCCCAGGGCAAGCTGTTCGGCGCCGGCATCAACACCAACATCGTCGCCGCCTCACTGGAGGCGGTGATGTCTGCCGCGAACCGTATCGTCGGTAAAAAAGCCGGCTGACGCCCGACGGGAACAAAGATCGGAACCCTCCCAACCTGGTGAACGGTTCCGATCTTTCGGGCCATTAACCACCGCGGAATTATCCGGTGGGTACGTGATCGCATAACGGGGTGTATACTTGTGTGGTGGTGCGGGACCTATATGATCGCGCCTCAACCTGTGCCGACTTCGAGAGGATCGACACTTGCAGCATGCCACGCCTGCCGCCCCCGCAGTGCGCGAGACACTGGAGCGACTGCTTGCCAGCCAAACGTTCGGCCGATCCGAACGCGCGCGCAAGCTGCTGCGTTATCTTGTCGAACGTGAACAGGCCGGCGAAGCCGACAGGCTCAAGGGCTTTTCCATTGCCATGGATGTTTTCGGCAAGGACGGCGACTTCGATCCGTCCACCGATGCCGTGGTGCGTGTGCAGGCAGGCAGGCTGCGCGAGCTTCTGCAGCACTATTTTGCCAATGAGGGAATTGCCGAGCCGGTCCGCATCGCCATTCCGCGCGGCGGCTATGTTCCTGCCTATGAATTGAACGCGATCCGCCTGCCGGATATTGCCGAGGCTGTTCCCGAACTCAGGCTGGACGGCGTCGTATCCGCCGATCGGTCCAACGAAGCCGGCACGGGCATGCTGGACGCGATGTCTCTGGCTTCCGTACCGATTTCGCCTGCCCCCTCGGTGGCGCGCCATCTCCGCTTTTTCTGGATGGCGATCGCCTTGGTCATCGCCATGCTGGGCGTACTGATCCTTCGCCAGGGCAGCACTGCCTTGCTGGCAGGCGGCGACATCTCGGCAACGCCGGAGATCGCTGGCGCAAGCGCAAGCGTCACGGCATCGGCAAGGGCTGACGCCCTTCCGCAAGTCTATATCGGACTCAAGGCTGACGGCCCCGACGCCAGCCGTGTCGCCGCATCGCTGCGCGCCGGCCTGAGTGGCTTCGATACCATCGACTTCATCGGCCGCGACACCGTCGGCGATCCGGCTGACGACGCTGCGAGCTTCATATTCGACGTCCTGCCCGGACCGGACGCGGGCGACATCACGATCGAACTGCAAAGCATGGCGTCCGGACGGGTGCTTCTATCGCGCAATCTCACCCCCGCCGACAGCGCACCTGCCGCGGTCGAAGACCGTATCGCCGACATGCTGAGCTCGGCACTCCCCGCCTCCGGCACCATCTACAACTATATCGAGCAGACCGGCACGCCAAACGGCCTGACGCAATGTCTGCTGCTCAACGGCAAATATTATCTCGACCAGAACGCCAGGACCCATGAGGCAGCCTACCGTTGCCTCGAGAAGCTGGCCAATGGTGGAACCAAGTCCTCGCTCGTCTATTCGGAACTTGCTTCCCTGCATCTCGAGGCGGTGTCCGATCATTACGCCTATCCGCCCAATGCGACGATTGAGACAGCCGTCGAGTTTGCCCATCGCGGCGTGCAGATGGGTCCGACCAGCCCTTATGCGCATCGCTCCTACGGCTATGTCAGTTCGCGCCTCGGCAATACGGACGAAGCGATCCGCTGGATGCGCAAGGCCTATGAACTCAACCCCTACGACCTCGGCATGGCCGCCGCTTACGGCTACGGGCTGATCTTCGCCGGACGATATGCCGAGGGAACGCCGATCCTCAATCATGCGGCGGAGACCTTCAGCGGGCACCCGACATGGTGGGACTACGGGCTGTTCGTTGGTGAGTTCATGCTCGGCGACATGAACAAGGCGGTCGCGGCCAGCATGGCACTGAGAACGACGGCAACGAAATCACACTATCTGGCGGCGCGGCTGGTCGGCGCCAAGGCTGCCGGACAGGACCATCTGGTGAGCACGCTGCTGAAACAGCTGACCACCGAGTTCCCCAAATTTGCCGCCGATCCACGGGCGACTTTCGTCGAGCGGAAATATCCGGCCGACCTGACCGACCGGCTGGTCCAGGCACTCCGCGCTGCCGGGCTCGGCAGCCCAAGCTGACACCATCGACGTCCGCGCACTGGCTGCGCCGCGTCCCGATGGATTTCCTGCGCTCCGATCGCCGATTGCCGATTGGTGGCCAAGTTCTGTACACAACCGTACAAATCGCGAAAATTTTACTGGTCATCACGTTGGACTAGGAGCAATTCAGCCATCATTGGTGTCGCGCATTCTGCAATAACAAAAAAATCAGCTTTCATGACCGCATCACTTTTTGCCGCCGAAGAGGGTGTTGGCTCGAAGGCCATCGTCCTGCTGCACGGTTTCGGCGGCTGCCATGATGTATGGCGCGAGGTGATTTCCGCCCTGACGCCTTCCACGCATACGCTGGCCTATGATCTGCCTGGGTATGGGATGTCGCTCGATTTTCCCGCCGCCGGTCCGGCCAGGGTGGCGGCCAAGGCCGTGCTCGCCGATCTCTCTGAGCGTCGCCTGAAGCGCGTTCATCTCGTGGGCCACTCGATGGGCGGTGCCGTGGCGGCGCTGATGGCGCTGGCCGAGCCTGAAAAGATAGCCTCGCTGACGCTTCTGGCGCCGGGCGGCCTTGGCCCCGAAATCAATGGACCGCTATTGCGCCGCTATGCCGAAGCCTCGGATCGGTCCGAGATCCGCTCCTGCCTCGCCGTCATGTCGGGACCTTCAGCCCCGCCACTCGAACATATGGTGGACACCCTTTGGGAAATGCGCAGGCGACCCGGCCAACTCGAAAAGCTGGTCGAGATCGCAGCCGCCATGACCGTGGACGGTCGGCAAGGCGTCATCCCGCACGATCGCCTCGATGGACTGAACATGCCAGTGATGGTGGCATGGGGAACCAACGATGCGGTGCTGCCCTTTACCCAGGCGGATGACCTGCCGGCGCATTTTCACGTGCACCACGTGCTGGAGGCCGGCCATATGCTGGCTGAGGAAGCCCCCGGCCTTGTTGCCGAGATCATTCGCCGCAACACCAATCGTCGCGCCAGGCCACATCGCCAGAAATTCGCCGCAGCAGCCAGCTGACCTTTTTCGCACGACAACCTTCCTGGGCACCCCGGGGGCCGTCGATCTCGCCAGTGCATTTTGCCGGCGGCTGTGTTAACCCGGTGTTAACCAAACCCACGAGGCAGACGCCGATGAAGGAAGCAGGCGAGAAGACCATCGACCAGTCCAAGAAACTGTCCGATGCCATCCGTGATGTCAAAAATGCCTTCGCCGACCGCGACGACGTCGTCGTCGACATGCGCGAGGCGCATCGCATGCGCCTCGATCTGCTCGCCGCCGAACTGGCACCGGTTTTTGCCGATGTTCCGGCCGACATGGACAATTTCGACTTTGTCGTCTCGTCCGGCTTGCAGCCGCGCTTGTGGATCGACGCCATCAGTCATGTCGCCATGGGGCGCGACCGCCGGACCTATCGCTTCCTCAAGGACACCCGTATCGGCCGGGTGGTGCTTGCCGAATCCACCGAGATGAAGCCGGTTGCCCATTCCGTGACACGCTATGTCGCGGAGCGCATTGTCGAGCGTCAGAGGATGCTGGAAGGCGGCGTCGAACCGGCCGTCGCCGGCATGAAACGTGCCTATGTGCCGGAAGCCGAACCGCCGCTGCGCGCGACGGCGCGCGGCAAACGCTGGTCGGCCTTTCTGTCCGGGCTTGGCCTTGTGGCTGCCGGTGCCCTGGTCGGTCTTCTCGTGTCCATCGTCCTGTTCTGGGACCGCATCGTCGCCATGGTAGTCAGCTTGCGGCCATAGCGGCGCCAGTCACGGCACCGAGTTCCAGCGTCTGCAGATCGGATGGCGGCATGGACGGCCCGGTCAGGCCGCGCCGCGTCAGCCGGATCCGCCAGTTGCCCGTCTCGCCGTCAATGTCGAACAGATTGTACTGCGCCGCCGGGTTCTTGCCGCCCGGCGCCTGGCCGGCGGCGGCGACGCCGACCGCTGGAATCCTGACGCCGCGACCGCCGATGAAGAACAGCGACGGCAGATGTGAATGGCCGTGCAGGACAAGGTCGGCGCCGTGGCGGCGAATGATCTTGTTGAAGCGGGCAATGCCGAACAGCCGCTTGTGCTGCGGGACCGCGCCGCGCACCGGCGGATGATGGATCATGATGGCGCGGAACAGCCCCTGTCCGGCGGTATCCCCGAGGATTTTGCCGAGCCGCTTCGCTTGGCCTTCCATGAAGAAACCATTGGCCATGAAGGGTGCCGTGGCGCGCGCTGTCGAGACACCGATCAGCGCGACGTTGCCGCGCACGCGCAGATAGGGAAATGCGTTACGATCGACCGGCGTGTTGACGCCGTCGCCGCTCATCCACGCCGCCCAGGATCGGCAGACCTTGTCGAAGGCGCCTGGCACATAGGCGTCGTGGTTGCCCGGAACGACCGAAACATCATGCGCCGGCCCCAGCGTCTCCAACCAGTGCCTGGCCATCTCGATCTCGCCGTCGAGCGCCAGATTGACCAGGTCGCCGGTGACGGCGAGGTGGTCAGGCGTGTTCGCCTTGATGTCGGCGACGATCGTGTCAATCACCGCATCATGCATATGGCGGCGGCGGTTGCGCTGCCAGTTGACATAGCCGAGCACGCGCTTGGAGGCGAGATCGCGATAGGATACATCGGGGAGCGGCCCCAGATGGACATCGGAAATATGCGCGAGCCTGAACATACAACCTTCATAGGCGACCCGCGCGCGGCTTTCCACCCACGGTTTCGCTATCAATGACGAGCCCTGAAGATGCCTTCCGCCAGACCGGCTGGCCAGGTTTGAGGGCCAGGCTGTTCCATCTCTATTTCGTGCTGCGGAGGCCGATGACGCTTGGCGTGCGCGGCTTGATCCACGACAGGGCGTCCAGGTCCGTCTTCCTTATTCGCCATACCTATGTACCGGGCTGGCAGCTTCCCGGCGGCGGCGTCGAAGTCGGCGAGACGATGAACGAGGCACTGGCCCGTGAACTGGCCGAGGAAGGCAACATCGCTCTCACCGCCCCGCCGGTGCTCAAATCGATGCATTTCAACCGCCGCTCCAGCCGCCGCGACCATGTCGGCTTTTATTTGCTCGAGCATTTCAGCCAGACGGCGCCGAAGCTGCCGGACCACGAAATCGCCGAAGCCGGCTTCTTCCCGCTCGACGGCTTGCCGCAGGGCACGACGCCGGCGACGCTGCGCCGGATCGCCGAGGTTTTTGACGGCGAGCAGCCCTCGCCCTACTGGTAGATCAGGCTGCCGCTTTCTCGAAGCGCGCCCGGTCATGCCGTGCGGCATAATCCAGATCCGGTCCGACAGGCACGATCCGCGTCGGATTGATTGTCTGGTGGCTGCCGTAATAATGCGCCTTGATATGATGCAGATTCACCGTCCCGGCCACATCAGGCACCTGATAGAGATCGCGCAGATAGTTGGACAGGTTCGGGTAGTCGGCGATACGGCGCAGATTGCATTTGAAATGGCCGACATAGACCGGATCGAAGCGCACCAGCGTGGTGAACAGCCGCCAGTCGGCTTCGGTGATACGATCGCCGACGAGATAGCGCTGCTTCGACAGCCGCTCCTCCAGCGTATCCAGCGCTGTGAACAATTCACCGAACGCCTCTTCATAGGCACGTTGCGTGGTGGCGAAGCCGGCGCGATAGACGCCGTTGTTGACCGCGGGATAGACCAGCGCATTGATCCGATCGATCTCGCCGCGCAACGCCTTCGGATAGAAATCGAGGCTGGCGTCGCCCCATTCGTCGAAGGCTGAATTCAGCATGCGGATGATTTCGGAAGACTCATTGGAGACGATGGTCTGCTCCTTTTTGTCCCACAGCACCGGCACCGTCACCCGGCCCGAATAGGCGGGATCGGCCTTGGCATAGATCTGGTGCAGGAAGTCGAGGCCGTAAAGCGTGTCGCCCGTGGCGCCGTCCTCAGCCACGAACGTCCAGCCGTTGGCGCCCATGAAATGATGCACCACCGACACCGATATGACGCCTTCCAGCTTCTTCAGCGCGCGAAAGATCAACGTCCGGTGGGCCCACGGACAGGCAAGCGAGACATAGAGGTGATAGCGGCCGGGCTCGGCCTTGAAACCGCGCGTCCGGCCTTCAGCCGGCTTGCCGTCAACAGTGATCCAGTCGCGCCATTGCGACTGCGTCCGCACGAAGCTGCCACCATTGTCCGCCGTATCATACCAGCGATCCTGCCATCTTCCTTCAACCAGCAATCCCATGCAAATCTCCTTGCGTCCTGTTGGTTGATGTAGGCACAAGGCTGCCCTGTCGAAGACGTCAGGTGCTGAACAGACCGTCACTTGGCAGAAATGACGGACAAAAACGGCCGATTGCAGCGGCGGGAAATTGATGCTAGCGCACAATCCGCATGTTCGACTTTGCTTTGATCCGGTTTGACCGACGACGAAAGGGCGCCCGCGCTTGATGAAGCGCTGACTGGCGAATGCTGCCGTTTGCAGCAAACCTCTCCTCCTTGTATCGGACCGCAACGACCATGAGCCTTGCCGACGTGAAATACCTGCCGGAAACCCCGGCGCACGACCCCGAGATCGAAGCCATCAACGACGAAGCCTTCGGGCCCGGCCGCTTTGTGCTGGCCGCTTACAAGATCCGTGAAGCCGGAGGGCACGAGCGCTCGCTGTCCTTTGTCGCCGTCGACGGCGACCTTGTCGTCGCCTCGGTGCGCATGACCCGCATCGCCGCCGGCGCCGGCCGCGCATTGATGCTCGGGCCGCTCGCGGTGCGGCCGGCCTTCAAGAATCTCGGCATCGGCCGCCGGCTGGTGGCGATCGCGCTGGAGGCCGCCGCCCGGGCCGGCGCACCTGCCGTAATGCTGGTCGGTGACGAGCCCTATTACGGGCCGCTCGGTTTCAAGCGGATTCCGCGCGGCCAGATTTCGATGCCGCGCCCCGTCGATCTCGACCGGCTGCTGTCGCACGAGATCGCGCCGGGCGCGGTAGCCAGGCTCTTGGGCGAGGTCGGCCACGCCGATCAGGCCAGGGTGGCCGATCCTACCGCGGCGATGGCTTGACCTTTCCCTTCGATCTGGCGCCTGATCCATCCCACTGTTCCCGAGATCAAAGGATGACGCCATGAACCCGAACGGCCAGATCGCGATCGTCACCGGCGGCGGCTCCGGCCTTGGCGAGGCAACGGCGCGCGCGCTGGCGGCCAAGGGCGCCCGCGTCGCCATCTTCGATGTCGGTATCGATCGCGCGGCCAAGGTCGCGGCCGAGATCGGCGGTATAGCCGTCCAGTGCGACGTCAGCAGCGCCGACAGCGGGACCGCTGCCCTCGCCGACGTTACGGCCAAGCTTGGCCAGCCACGGATCCTGGTCAACTGCGCCGGCATCGCCATCGGCGTGAAGACGATCGGCAAGGATGGTCCCCACCCCCTTGATCAGTATCGCAAGGTGATCGAGGTCAATCTGATCGGCACGTTCAACATGATCCGCCTCGTTGCCGAGCGCGCGTCGAAGCTCGAGCCGCTGCAGTGCGGCGAGCGCGGCGTCATCGTCAACACCGCTTCGGTTGCCGCTTATGATGGCCAGATCGGTCAGGCCGCCTATGCGGCTTCCAAGGGCGGCGTCGTCGGCATGACGCTGCCGGTGGCGCGCGATCTTGCCCGTTCCGGCATCCGCGTCTGCACCATCGCGCCCGGCATCTTCAAGACGCCGATGATGGCCGGCATGCCGCAAGAGGTGCAGGATTCGCTGGGCGCCGCCGTGCCTTTCCCGTCGCGCCTGGGCGAACCGTCCGAATACGCCGCGCTCGCCCTGCACATCGTCGAGAACCAGATGCTGAACGGCGAGACCATTCGTCTCGACGGCGCCATTCGCATGGCGCCGAAATAGAAGGTCATGAGCGCCGGCCTGTCCGCTGCCGCTAAAACCGGGCCGCTGGCCGGGCTGAAGGTGATCGAGATGGCCGGGCTCGGCCCGGTGCCGCTGGCCGGCCTGATGCTGTCGGAGATGGGCGCGCAAGTGTTGCGCATCGAACGGGCGGGGACGAGCCAGTTCCTGTCGCTGCCGGATGAGTACAACATCGACCGCCATGGCCGCGCCGTCCTGCGCCTCGACCTGAAGCGCCGTGAAGGCACCGATCTGTTGCTGCGCCTTGCCGAAAAGGCGGACATGTTGCTCGAAAGCTTTCGCCCGGGCGTCATGGAGCGGCTCGGCCTCGGCCCGGAAGCGGTGCTGGCGCGTAACCCCGCGCTGATCTACGGCCGTATGACCGGCTTCGGCCAGGACGGCCCGCTCGCCGGCCGCGCCGGCCACGACATCACCTACCTCGCCTATAGCGGCGTGCTGCACGCCATCGGCCATGCCGACGGCCGTCCGGTCCCGCCGCTCAACCTTGTCGCCGACTATGGCGGTGGCGCCATGATGCTGATGGCCGGCGTGCTGGCCGCCCTATTCCAACGTTCGCGCACCGGCAAGGGTGAAGTCATCGACGCCGCGATGGTCGACGGTGCCTCGATGCTGGCGGTGCCCCTGCACGCCTTGATGGCGGCCGGCTTGTGGAGCGACAAGCGCGGCGCGAACCTGCTCGATTCCGGCGCCCCGTTCTACGATACCTATGAGACGTCGGACGGACGCCATATCGCCATCGGCTGTCTCGAGCCGCAATTCTTCGCCGAATTCGCCAGGCTGCTGCCGCTCGACGAGCGCTTTGCGTCCGGCCAGTACGACAAGGCCCTGTGGCCGCCGATGCGCGCCGCCATTGCCGATCGGATCCGGCAGAAACCACGCGACGACTGGGACCTTCTGTTCACGCAAACCGATGCCTGCGTTGCACCCGTCCTGTCGCTGCAAGAGGCGAAGCACCACCCGCACAATCGGGCACGCAACGCCTCTGTGACGACAGGTGCATTTGAGCGCCCGGCCCCCGCGCCGCGTTTCTCGAGCTCGCAACCGACATTGGCCCCTATGCCAGGCAATGAGGATGTGTCGCCATCGGAAATTCTGGCACGTTTCGGCTTTGCGAAAGCCGAGATCGACGACCTTGTCAAATCCAGCTTGCTGACCGATAACTAGAGAAGAAAGATCAACTTACTGTGGTGCTGCCTTGGACGAGCCGAAAAAGGACGTGATCCGCGAGACGGACGCCGAAGCGATCCGGCTGGCGAAGACGCTTCTGCGCAGCGCCCGCTTTGGCGCCCTGGCGGTGATCGAACCGCAAACCGGCTCGCCGCTGGCCAGCAGGGTCGGCGTGGCCACCGACATCGACGGCGCGCCGCTGATCCTGGTTTCGATGCTTTCGGCGCACACCGGCGCTCTGCTTGCCGATCCGCGCTGTTCCCTGTTGCTCGGCGAACCGGGCAAGGGCGACCCGCTGGCGCACCCGCGCCTGACATTGATCTGCCAGGCGGCACGGCTTGAGCGCGGATCAGCCGAACACGCCCGCACCGAGCGCCGTTATCTCAATCACAATCCCAGGGCGAATCTTTACGCCGGTCTCGGCGACTTTTCGATCTTTCGCCTCGGTCCGCAACGCGCCAGCCTCAACGGCGGCTTCGGCAAGGCCTATCAGCTCGATCGATCGGATTTGCTCGCCAGCGGACCGGTCGTCGAGGAACTCGCGGCGCGCGAACAATCCGCCATCGACCACATGAACGCCGACCATCTCGACGCAATCGCCGTTTACGCACAGCATTTCGCCAAAGCGTCCGGAAACGGCTGGCGTGTTGCCGGATTCGATGCCGATGGCATGGATCTGGTGTCGGGCGACGATGTTTGCCGGGTCTTTTACCCACACCCTTTGGCGGCGGCAGGCGAATTGCGGCACGTTCTGGTCGATATGGCCAAGGCCGGCCGAGCCATGGCCGACGCCGGGACTGAGACTTAATTATGCTGGATCAAAAGCAACACTTGAGATTTAAGTGAAATGCTCTACCTTTTGGTGACGCTGAATCGCCAGCGCCGATCGACAAGTGAATTTATGGAATCAGACGCCATTGCCCCCATGGCGTCGGGATGAACAGGAAGCATGGGGGATCGATGGTCTCGACAAAGCTAATCGTGAACGCCGAATCGGCGGCAGAGTTTCTCATGCTGATGGGCAATGAGAAGCGACTGTTGATCATGAGCTATCTCGCCGAAGGTGAAATGTCGGTTGGAGCCATTGCTGAGAAGGTGATGCTCAGCCAATCCGCCCTGTCCCAGCACCTCGCCAAGTTGCGGGCGCTCGACCTGGTCGAGACCCGCCGCGACCGGCAGATGATCTACTACTCCTGCAAATCCGACGCCGTGCGAGAACTGCTTGTCATGCTGGACGGCATTTTCGGCAGCGGCAAGGATGACCTGTCCCAGATGGCGCACCGTTTGCGCCGTGCTGGAACCTGACCACATAGCGCCGATCTCGCCGGTGATTTCAGAGCGACATGCGCCCATCCGGGGCGTACAGAGCTGGCTGATTGTCCCGAATTGTCGCATCGTGCTTTCCAAACAAGGTGAGCGCCGGGAAGCGGTCCGGATTTTCGGGCCGATGCGACGGTCGCGAGGAATGCATGGATCCCATTCGCATCGACGACCCGCAAGATCCGCGCGTCGCTGCCTATCTCGACATTCGCGAGCGTGACCTCGCCGGCCGGCAAGGCCGCTTCGTCGCCGAAGGCAAGGTGGTGCTCGACCTGCTGCTCTCGACCGGGCGCTTTGCCGCCGAATCGATCCTGGTCCTGGAAAACCGGCTGGCAGGTCTCGACAACATCCTGAGCAAGGCGCCCGCCGACCTCCCGGTCTATGTCGCCACCAGCGCGGTGATGGACGCTATCGCCGGATTTCATATGCATCGCGGAATCCTGGCCATTGGCCGCAAGGGAGAGCCGCAGCCGGCCGAAGACCTGCTCGATGGCTTGCCGCCTCGGGCGCTCGTCGTAGTGCTCGTCGGTATCGCCAACCATGACAATGTGGGCTCGATCTTCCGCAATGCCGCCGCCTTTGGCGCTGACGCTGTTCTGCTGGATGCGACATGCTGCGACCCGCTCTATCGCAAGGCGATCCGCGTTTCGGTCGGCGCCGCGCTCAAGATCCCCTTCGCATCGTTCTCCGATACCGCCGGCTTCACAACGATGCTCGCCCGACGTGGCTTCGAACAATTCGCGCTGTCGCCACGCGGGAAGACCGACATCCGCGATGCGCAGCGCAGTAAGCGCCTGGCGCTCTATCTCGGCACCGAGGGCGAAGGCTTGCCGGACAACCTGCTCGCAAGCCTGCGCAACGTGCGGATTACCATGGCGGAAGGCTTCGACAGCCTGAATGTCGCCGCGGCTTCAGCCATCGCGCTGCATCATTTTTCGGCTAGAGCAATTCTAGGAAAAGTGTGAAGCGGTTTTCCGTCCAGAATTGCGTCAAAGCAAAGAGTTCGGGCATTTCGCCGTTTCCGTGAAACGGTGAAATACTCTAAAGAGGCCTGATTCAGCTTGTCGCGTCAGCCTTCTGCAGCGCGCGCACGCGGTCGGCAAGACTGCGGTCACCGTTGCCGGAGCGGGCGTCCGACGGTACCGCCAATGCCTTGGCGACCGGCGAACCAGGCCCCTCGAGCTTCGCCGTCAGATGGACGACCTCCGCCGCCAGCGCGTTCATCTGCTCGCGCAAGGCAGAGCTGCTGTCCGTGGCCTTGGACGCGGCCAGTGCGGTGAGGTCGGCCTTCAGCCGCTTGTTCTCGCGCGCCAGCGCCGTCAGCCTCGCCTCGAGCTGCTCACGGTCACTGTCGAGCTTGGCGATTGCCTTGTCCAAATCATCACTCCTGGCGACATCGCCGCCCTTGCCGACCAGCCGCAAGGCTGGCGCGCTGTCTTCGGATTTCGATCTTTCGCGCATGCGTGCCAGTTCCTTTTCGCGGCGGTCGAGTTTGTCTTCGCGATCGGCAAGTGTGGCCAGCAGCCGCTCGACCTTCTTGTCGAGCTCGGCGGTCCTTTTCTTCTCGGCTTTCAGAGCGTCCCGCGCGGCCTTGCTTTCGGCCGCGATTTCCTGGCCGCGCCTGTCGGCTTCCTTGCGCTGGCCGCGCAGCATCGCAATGTCACTGGCGAGTTTCTGCATTTCGGACTCTCGCGCCACGAGCTCGATCTGCCGGCTGCTCGAGGAAAAACTGGCATCGTCATACATGCGCTCCAGCTTTTCCAGCTCAACTGCGCGCTTTTCCAGCTTGCGCTCGGTTTCCTTCAACCGCTCCGAAAGCTGCTGCAACTCGCCCTCTCGTTGACGCAGCGCTTCGTTCTTCGCGCCCAGCTCGGTCAGCGCCTGGTTCTTGTCCGTCCGCTCGACCGCCAGGCCCTTCATGGCCTCGCGACCGCGATTGATCTCGACGAGTTGTTCGGCCGCCTTCTCTCGCAACGCCTTGACGCTGATTTCCAGGCGGCGCGTCGTCATAGCGTATTCGGCGCGGATGCGATCCTTGTCCGCCTGGATCTCGGTTTGCGTCAGAGGGATCGAGGATTCGACGCGTCTGCGTGTAAGCGCGACCGCACGACGCCATATGGCCGGAGCCACCATGAGCGCCAGAAAGCCAGCGCAGAGAAAGCCGAGGACGAAGAACAGGACCGACTGGACCAAGTGACTACCCGTTGTGGCCGGTAAGCATCAAACAAGATAAACCAAAAGCGCATAGAGCGCTTGACTGTGCCACGTTGACATGGCGGAAATCCAGCGTTGCGGCAAGGGTTTGCCGCAACGCCACGAGTTTAATGCATGTCGACCCAAAAGCGGTCCCGGTTTTGGGCAACGACAGCCAAGGACTTCAGCTTAGAACGGATTCCAGGTGGCGCGCTCGGTAAGCTTCAGATAGCCGAGATTGACGCCAAGCCGGGCACCGACACCGGTGCGGATCGGCACCAAAATCACATTGTTGTTCTTCAGCACGTTGAAGCCGACGCCAGCCACCACATAGGCCGAACCGGCGACGCCGCCATAGCGGTTGTAGAGGCTGCCCACATCATCGAGATTGTAGACCAGCATCATCACCCGCGACCCCTCGCCGCCGAAATCCCAGCCGAGTGACGGGCCTTGCCAGAACACTTTGTGGTCGCCGGCATTCTTGGTGTAGAGCGTGCCTTCGCCATAGGTCAGGCCACCGATCAGCGCACCCGAGCCTTCTTCGCCCAGCAGATAGCCGTTGGGCAGGCCGTAGGAGGCAAAAATCTTCTCGATCACCGTGGCGAGCCCGCCCGATGTCGCGCCAAAAAATTTGTGACCGGAATCGACAATCTCTTGAGCGGTGTATTCCTGGGCCCGCAGGGCTGAAGTCGAGAAGACGAGAACGCCCAGGAGCGTGACCGCCATTGAGAAGACACGGAGAAAGCTCCGGTCGTAGTATCGGGAAAACATGCTTCCAATCTCCGTCAGGGAGCACCTTCGCCGACGCCTCGCACCCCGTACGGCTCTTTTAGCCGGCCGTTAAGGGTAACTGTTAGGGGCAAACTATGCCGTAATCCTTTTTCAACCATTAAGCTCACACATGAACATGGCGGTTCGAAGGCTGTTTGGGGTCGCTCAAGTGGGGCCGGCAGCCTGCGTGAACACGCCATTTGCCACAACCACAATTTGGATTTGTTGCTGCACGCACGGGCGCTGTGTATTCAGAAAGCCCGAGGAGAGAGTGCGTGATTCGTGTGGCAGGCGACGATCGATCGCCCGGCCATGAGTTGTGAGATTTTGCAGGGATTTTTCGCCGATGGCCGATCTGTTCACCCTTTCCGCACCCGATCTGGCAGCGCTTTTGTGCAGTCGGGTCTGCCACGACATCATCTCGCCGGTCGGCGCGATCAACAACGGGCTCGAATTGCTTGATGAAGGCGGCGCCGACGAGGACGCGATGAAGCTGATCCGCCAGAGCGCCCGCAACGCTTCGGCCCGCCTGCAGTTCGCCCGCATCGCCTTCGGTGCCGCCGGCTCGGCCGGCATGTTGATCGATACCGGCGATGCCGAAGCGGTCGCCATCGCCTTCCTCAAGAACGAAAAGCCGGAACTGACCTGGAACGGGCCCCGCGCGTTGCTGCCCAAGAACAAGGTCAAGCTGCTGCTCAACCTGATCCTCGTCGCCAATGCCGCCATTCCGCGCGGCGGCAAGCTTTCCGTGACGCTGGAAAATCTTGAGACCGAACCGCGTTTCGCGCTTGCGTCGGCCGGCCCGATGCTGCGTGTGCCGCCGAAGTTCCTCGAACTGCATTCCGGCCACAAGCCGGAGGAACCGATCGACGCGCATTCCGTGCAGCCCTACTACACGCTGCTTCTGGCGCGCGAAGCCGGCATGACGATATCGATCCACGCGACGCCGGAAGAAATCGTCCTTTCTGCGGCCTGATTGCGCAGCCGATAAAGCGAAGTATTTCTACATTGAAATCTGTAATTCCAGCTCATCGACTTGAGATGCATCTGGTCGTCCAGGCGGTGCCAAAGCATTCGCGAATAAAAGCAGGCACCTGCCTATCTTTGTAAAAATTTTACCTAACGCCTTTTCGGCTTCTTTACCAGATTGGCCTATGGTCCGCCCTGGATGCCCCCGACGCTACCGGACTGCCAGAAGGCAAAGAGGACCCGGAAATGAAACGCTGCATGTTCGTCGACGATTCAAGCGTCATCAGGAAGGTTGCAAAACGCATCCTGGGCGGCTCCGAAATGATTGTCATCGAGGCCGCCAGCGGACTTGACGCGCTGGAGATGTGCGCCGCCGACATGCCCGACATCATCGTCGTCGATGGCGCCTTGCCCGACGTACCGGCGGTCGATCTCATCCGTCGCGTCCGCGCCATGGAGAGCCCGATAAGGCCGCAGATCCTGATTTCCCTGGTCGAGCTCGATATTGCTTCGATCATGCGGGCCAAGCGCGCCGGCGCCCAGGGCTATCTCTTGAAGCCATTCAACCGCCCGCAGCTGCTCGAGCGCTTTCGCACCTTGAAGAGCGCACCTGATTCGGCATCCTTGAGCAATTCCAGAAAAAGTGCGTGACGGTTTTCTGCTCGGAAGCCCGAAAACAGACTGTTACCAGCCCATCATGCAAAAACCCGGCCGAAGCCGGGTTTTTTATTGAAAAGATTCGAACGATTCGTCGCTCAGGCGCTGACGCGAATGTCTTCCGGTTCGCGCAGCACATAGCCGCGTCCCCAGACCGTTTCGATGTAGTTCTGACCGCCCGATGCCGCGTCGAGCTTTTTGCGCAGCTTGCAGATGAAGACGTCGATGATCTTCAATTCAGGCTCGTCCATGCCGCCATAGAGGTGGTTGAGGAACATTTCCTTGGTCAGCGTGGTGCCTTTGCGCAGCGAAAGCAACTCCAGCATCTGGTATTCCTTGCCGGTCAGGTGCACCCGCTGGCCGCCGACCTCGACTGTCTTGGCATCGAGGTTGACCACGAGGTCCCCGGTAGTGATGACCGACTGGGCGTGGCCCTTGGAGCGCCGCACGATGGCATGAATGCGGGCAACCAGCTCATCCTTGTGGAATGGCTTGGTCATGTAGTCGTCTGCACCGAAGCCGAGGCCGCGCACCTTGTCCTCGATGCCGGCCATGCCGGAGAGGATGAGAATAGGCGTTTTGACCTTGGAAAGGCGAAGCGTTCTCAAGACCTCGTAGCCCGACATGTCAGGCAGGTTGAGATCGAGAAGAATGATATCGTAGTCGTAGAGCTTGCCTAGATCGACGCCCTCTTCACCGAGATCGGTCGTGTAGACGTTGAAACTTTCCGATTTCAGCATCAGTTCGATGCTTTGTGCGGTTGCACTGTCATCTTCTATCAGCAGAACACGCATTTCATTCCCCTTTTCTGCTGCCGGACCATTTCACGACCCGTCCGGACCCGGAGCAGTGGTTGCCTTGTGCAGAGGCTGCCATTGAATGGTTAACAAATCCTAATTTCCCGTCCATGACGGTACCAGATTTTTTAACCTCTTTCTACACCCTCTTGAATCTAATAACGAATCTCAGAACCAAATTCTAATGCAACACATTAACAACCTGGACTAAGCGACTCCAGGGACTCATCGACGTCGCTTCCGCATCGGTGGTCGGAATTTTTACCCGGCCTTAAGTCCTGACCCGTATGATTAACAATGCCCGTAAACGAATGGTTACCGTCGGCAAAAAACTTTAGGGTTTTGTTTCCCATAGTTAGGGGAAAGGCGGTGGACACGGGTGCGGCCTGGGCGTTTCCAGGTGGTTTGGACGATAGATGCGGGTGTGCGTTTCCGGGAGTACCGAATCATGAAGTCACGTGAAAACCTCGTTCGGCTGAAACAGTTTCAGGTGAATGAGAAGCGGCGGCAGCTGCTGCAGCTCGACATGATGATCGCCGAGTTCGAACGCATGGCCGTCGAGCTGGAGCTTCAGATCACCGCCGAGGAAAAGAAGGCCGGCATCACCGACATCAACCATTTCGCCTATCCGACCTTCGCCAAGGCGGCGCGTTTGCGCCGCGACAACCTCAGAAATTCGCAAAGCGACCTCGCGCAGCAGCGAAGCACTGCCGAATCATTACTCGGCGAAGCTGAAGCGGAGCTTTCCAAGGCGGAAATGCTGGAATCGCGTGACACCAAGATCCGCGAAGCCGAAATCGGCGGCCGCAGCGCCATGATCGGCTAAGACTGGCGGTTTGCCGCGCCAACGCCCGCCATCAGGCTGGCGCATTGTCGCGGCTTGCGGCTCCGGCGGGAAAAATGAATCCGCCCTACGCGGCCCAATCCCCTTCACTCTCGGCAATTGCCCTTGCACGGGCATCCTTGATATCCGGCGCATGCTGCTCCGCCCATGACCTGATCTGGGTAAGCAGTCCCGCCAGGTTCTGGCCGAGCTCGGTCAATTCATATTCGACGCGCGGCGGAATGACCGGGAAGATCTCGCGCCGCACCAGGCCGTCGCGCTCGAGCACCCGCAGCGTCTGCGTCAGCATCTTCGGCGTGATGCCTTCGAGCTTGCGGGCGAGCTCGCCATTGCGCAGCCGGCCTTTGCGCAGCGCGCAAACCACCAGATAGACCCATTTGCTGGCCAGCATCTCCAGCACGGTGTGCGAAGGACACGTCCGCCGGAACGCATCATAGCCGAAACCGCAATCATCTTCACTATCCATAGGGTGCGTATATATCAGGAAGGTACATACTGGACAAGAGACTATTACTATCCAAATGATAGTGGCATCAACCGAGCAGGAGACATCTCAATGCGTGCCGTTATCCAGAATTCCGTCGGCGGACCCGACGTCCTTGTCATCGCCGATCAGCCGGATCCCACGCCAGAGGCCGGCGAAGTGCTGGTTCGCGTCAAGGCCGCAGGCATCAATCCGGTCGACGGCGCCGTCCGTGCCGGCTACTACCCCTTGCTCGGCGAGCCGCCCTTCATCCTGGGTTGGGACATCTCGGGAACTGTCGAAGCACTCGGCCCCGGCGTCATCGGCTTCAAGATCGGCGACGAGGTGTTCGGCATGCCGCGCTTCCCCAAGCAGGCGGCGGCCTATGCCGAACTGGCTGCCGTGCCTGCCGATCAAATCGCACTGAAGCCGAAGGGCGCGGACCACCTCGAGGCAGGCGCCTTGCCGCTGGCTGGCCTCACTGCCTGGCAAGGTCTCGTCCGTCATGGCAGGCTGGAATCGAGCCAGCGCGTGCTGGTTCACGCCGCAGCCGGCGGCGTCGGTCATCTCGCGGTGCAGATCGCCAAGGCGCGCGGCGCTCACGTCATCGCCACCGCCAGCCCGCAAAAACTCGATTTCGTCCGCAAACTGGGCGCCGACGAAGTCATCGACTACACCAAGGGCGATTTCACCGATCAGGTCCGCGACATCGATCTGGTGCTGGATCCAATGGGCGGCGACCACGCCCAACGCTCGCTGAAGGTGCTCAAGCGTGGCGGCGTGCTGGTGTCATTGCTCGATGTCAGCGACAACACAAGGGCCCAGGCCGGCGCGCGAGACATTCGGGTCGAGCGTATGTCCGTCGTGCCCGACAGTGAGGGCCTGCTGGAACTGGCTCGGTTGATCGATGCCAACAAGCTTGCCGTCCATGTGGCGAAGAGCTTCCCGCTGGACCAGGCGGGGGCCGCTCACGCCTTCCTCGCCACCAAGCCGATCGGCAAGGTTGTGCTGTCGCTCTGAGCGGGAGCGGTGAAAAACAGAAGGGCGCGGGGTTAGCCGCGCCCTTCGTCTAAATTCGCAATGGTCAGTGCCGGTATTGCTGGATGCGTGTCGTGCGCAGCCCGGCAAGGCCATATTCGTCGATCGACGCCTGCCAGGACAGGAATTCCTCGGTGGTGAGCTTGTAGCGTTGGCATGCCTCGTCCAGGCTCAAAAGCCCGCCGCGCACGGCCGCAACCACTTCCGCCTTACGCCGGATAACCCAGCGACGTGTATTGGTCGGCGGCAGATCGGCAATCGTAAGAGGGCTGCCGTCAGGCCCGATAACATATTTGACTCTCGGTCTAACCAGATCGGTCATCGTACTCTCTACAAAAAACTCAAAGACCCAATCCCCGCCACGTTACCGCCACAGCTTTAAAAATTGCCTAAGCAGACCCTAATGACTAGGTAAGGATCATGAACGCCGCGTTAGTCTTTTCGCCGGCATTTGAAACATCTGCCCGCAAACCCTGATTTGCCGGGGAAAATGCATCCCCTGGCGGAGATCGGACGCAACCGGTGAATCGCCCTGCACGCTGGCGCGCCGGTAAAGCTTGACCTATATTCTCGACATTGGCATTGAGGCGCCGTGCAGAACGAAAGCATCATGAACAGTCTCGATCTTCCCGGACGTCCCGAAAACACCCGCATCGTCGTCGCCATGTCGGGCGGTGTCGATTCCTCTGTCGTCGCCGGCCTGCTGAAACGTGAGGGCTACGACGTCGTCGGCGTCACCTTGCAGCTCTACGACCACGGCGCGGCGACGCACCGGGCCGGCTCATGCTGCGCCGGGCAGGACATCGACGATGCCCGCCGTGTCTCCGAGACGCTCGGCATCCCCCATTATGTGCTCGACTACGAGGAACGCTTCCGCAAGGCGGTCATCGATCCCTTCGCCGAGAGCTACGTCGCCGGCGAGACGCCGATCCCGTGCGTTTCCTGCAATCAGACGGTGAAGTTCGCCGACCTCCTGGCCACCGCCAAGGAGCTCGGCGCCGACGCGCTGGCCACCGGCCACTACATCCGTTCCGGCGCCAACGGCGCCCACCGCGCGCTCTACAGGCCGGTCGACGCCGACCGTGACCAGAGTTATTTCCTGTTCGCCACCACGCAGGCACAGATCGATTATCTGCGCTTTCCCCTTGGCGGCCTGCCGAAGCCTCAGGTTCGCGCCATTGCCGAGGAGATGGGGCTGGCGGTTGCCGCCAAGCAGGACAGTCAAGACATCTGCTTCGTGCCGCAGGGCAAGTATTCCGACATCATCGCCAAGCTGAAGCCAACCGCCGCCAATCCGGGCGACATCGTCCACATCGACGGCCGCGTGCTCGGCCGCCATGAGGGCATCCTGCGCTACACGATCGGCCAGCGCCGTGGCATCGGCATCGCTTCCGGCGAGCCGCTTTACGTCGTCCACCTCGATGCCGACCGCGCTCGCGTCGTGGTTGGCCCGCGCGAGGCGCTGGAGACGCACAAGATCTATCTGCGCAACATGAACTGGCTGGGCGACGGACCGCTCACAGACGTCCCTGCTGGCGGCCTGGAGCTGTTCGCCAAGGTCCGCTCGACGCGGCCGCCGCGCCCGGCCGTGCTGCATCATCGTGCCGGTGCCACATGGGTGGAACTGATCGACGGCGAGTCCGGCATCGCGCCGGGCCAGGCCTGCGTGCTCTACTCCGATGACGGCAACGAAGCTCGCGTGTTCGGCGGCGGCTTCATCGAGCGTTCGGAGCGTGGCGCCGAGGCCGAGGCGATGCTGACCCGGCTTGCCGCCAGGCCGGCCCAGATACCTGCCGAATAAGGTTCCCGCCGAATAATCCGCGCTTCAGGAATTCGACTTGGTGTGGGTGACCGTGCCGGCGGTCAGGATGCGCAGCACCCTGATCGCTTCCTCGCCGCTGGTACGCGGTTCGGCACGCGTCTCGATGCACTGGATGAAATGCTCCAGCTCGCGTGTCAGCGGCATGCCCTGGGCAACCGCGACATAGGACGGCTCATTGGTGGTGAAGGCCCATTGGCCGCTGTCCTGCCACACCGCGTGGCGGTAGACGGCTAGCTTGCGTTCCCATGGCTCGACGTCGTCGAACACCGCCATCGCCTTGGTGCCGACCACGGTCAGCCGCCGCTCGCGATAGGGATTGAGACGCGAGGTGAAGAGATGGCTGCGCAGGCCGTTGGGAAAGCGCATGTGCAGATGCGCGAAGTCGCTGAGACTGTCGAGCAGCGCGGCCCCCTCGCCGCGCACCTCGATCGGCTCTGTGCCGGTGATCGCCAGGATCATCGACAGATCGTGCGGCGCCAGGTCCCACAGCGCGTCGTTCTCTGTGTGGAACTTGCCGAGGCCGAGCCGGTGCGAGTGGATGTAGCGGACTTCGCCGAGTTCGCCCTTGTCGATGAGCCCTTTCAGCGTCTCGAAAGCGGGGTGGAACCGCAGGACATGGCCGACCATGAAGACGCGGCCATTGTCCTTGGCCGCCCGCACCGCACGCTCGGCATCGGCAACCGTCAGCGCGATCGGCTTTTCCACCAGCACGTCCTTGCCGGCCTCGACGGCACGCACGGCAAGGTCGGCATGGAATTGCGGCGGCAGTGCCATGACGATGGCGTCGATATCGTCACGGACGAACAACTGGTCCGGCTCGATCGCCAGGCAGTCCTGCTCACTGGCGAAGCCTTCTGCGCGGGCCCGGTTGGTGTCGGAGACCGCGTACAGCGCGCCGAGCGCCTTGAGAGTGCGGATGTGGTTGCTGCCCCAGTATCCGCAACCGAGGACTGCTATGCGCGGCTTCATCTGTTTCAAACTCTAAAAACTCTTGGCCGAGACATAGCGACGTGCCCCTTCGAACTCAACCCCGGCGGCGGCAACCAAATGTCCGCACGGCAAAGCTTTTCGATAATGACGATAAGCCGGCAAGCCGGTTGCTTCGAAGCTTGACAGGCTCACCCTCCCAACCTTATATCCGCGCGACCTTGGCGAACGCCTCCGACATGCCTTTCGATTTGAGGCGGATTTCGGGCCTTTCGCCGCCCTGGCGGGGTAGCTCAGTTGGTTAGAGCACGGGAATCATAATCCTGGGGTCGGGGGTTCAAGTCCCTCTCCCGCTACCAAATTTCTTCAAATAAATTTAGGCGTTTAGGCGTCATCTAGCGCGCCTTCTTTGCCATTCTCAAGTCGCACCATGTTGCAAATGACTACCGTTGATTTCCAAGGGTTTCCTGCAACTATCGGCAGGTCCACGCGACATGGATGCGACCTGAACCCCTTTTCGATGAGCGAAATATAGACCGTGTGTTGAAGGCCAGGCACCGGAGATAATGTTCGACCTCGTGTTGGCCTGCGCTTCGTTGGACGGCGCGCTAGGCATGCTGCTTGCCCACGTGCATGGCTTGCCGATGGTCGAGGGTGCTGACATCGTCAAGAGAATCCCCCACGTCGGCCGACAGGGCTACTTGGCCGGTCAAGGAACGATTCCGCCCTCGGTGGGTTACAAACTCATGATGAACACCATCAAACCCCACGGAATCGGGATTGCGTCCGATGTCGCCAATGCCAAGCCGCCAAGCCGCGGATCGAACGGGCCGAACTCGCGATTGAACGCGCGGAAAAGATGGTGGCCCAAAGCATCGAACGGTCCGGCAGGATTCGGCGTCTGGTCGAGGCCGCCAAACGAGATCGATAGCCCCAAATGACAATGCTGTTCGAACCCTTGGACTCGGATTATCACAAACGCAGCGTGCTTTACCACGCGGCCCGGCTTTCGATGCTCCATGATCGAATGATGATGCGATTCGACAAGGTCGACGAAGCGGCCGACAAAGTTGAAGCTGCGGCGACCGTGCTGGTCGATGTCACCCATGGCTCTGCCGTCGCCGCGTTCCAGGACGCTGTGTTCCGGAATTCGTCGGCAGATTTCCTTCAGATTGAAGCGGGCCAAACCCTCGGGCTCTGAACTGCGAGGGATGGCGGTGATACGGAACCCGCAGAAGGCAACATGCGTTGCCCATGGTTGATTATCTCAAATCGGTTGTCCGGGAACTCATGCCGGCCTGGCTCGTGCGGAAGTCGGTCGGCGTCGACGTTCTAGACCTGAGCAGCAGCCACTCACACGCGACCTGATAGGCGCTGCACCGCCAACGCGATACCGCGGGCCAGTGAGATCGGAACCTCCCGACCGCAGGCTCAACGAGTCGCAACTGTAAGGCAGTCATGCAGCGCTGCCCCCCTGGCCGTCGCTGAGCGGGCCGGTCGTCACCCGGTCGCGATAGCATTGGGCATGCCGGTCGGTCGACTTGTCCAGCATCTTGCGGCCGACATCGCGCACCTTGCCGATCCGACGAACAAGCTTAATCTCCGACAGTTCCTTCCGGAACCAGGGCTTTGGTTGCTCCCCGGCCCGTCGCGGATATAGCAACATGTATATTAGCTGTTACTTGACAATCTGCCTGGGCTCTGGTTTCCTGATTTAACGGGTGTTTAACCAAGTTCGTTGCGTTTTTTTCGGACGGTGTTGGTATGTCGACTTTGGTTGTCGCCGACCCGCGGGGGGTGTATCTCGCCGGTCTGGAATGGGTGTTGCAGAAGGCTGGACACGATGTTGTCGCCCAGTGCCGCCGCCCTGTGGATGTTCTCGCTCATGTGGAGCGCCATCAACCTGATATCGTCATCGTGGGCGTGGATCTCGCGGACCAGCAGACATCAGGTCTCTCCTCACGGCTGAAGGCCGGCAACAGCGCTCTCGGCATCATCTTCATCGTGCAGCCAACCGGCAGGCTCGATGTCAAGGAGATACAGACGCTCGACGTCGACGGCCTGTTTCTGGACGGCATCAGCCACCGCTTTCTCATCGAATGCGTGAATGCGGTGGCGGCGGGCAAGAAGTGGATCGACAACAAGATCGTCCAGCAACTGCTGATGCCCGGGTCGCAGCCGCAGCCAATGTCCCGGCTGACCGGGCGGGAGACCGAGATCGCCGATCTCGTCTCGCGCGGGCTGCGCAACAAGACCATCGCGCAGCGGCTGCATTTATCCGAAGGCACGGTGAAGATGCACCTGCATCACGTCTACGAGAAGCTGCACCTCGGCGGCCGGGCGGAACTGGCCTGGATGACGCACGGCAAAAGCCTCGCCCCCCCAGGAACGGGCCTCCTCTGAAAGCAGCACTTTTAACGGGCATCGACGTGAGGCCGGCAGCGGGCCGGAAAGCCGCGCGATGGCATCGGCCGTGACACCCTCTGTTCTCGACGATTGCGACAGCCTGCTCTCGGTCCGACCCGCCTGATAACCGGGGCATTGGAGATTGGCTTGGCGGTTGCTGGCTCTCCCCTCCTCCGATTCCTTCAGCCAAACAGGCTGGTTGTCGGAAAGCCGCCACAGCATACACCGCAAGCCGCCGCTTTGCGTGTCGCCTGGTTTGAGTCCAGAGCCTTGGTGTCTTGAACATCCGGCCCCTCGAAGGGGGCCGGATCGCCTGCGTTGAAGCTAATGAAGCTACGAGAACGTCATCAAACGATGAAGTCCTGGCTTGCGAGGATGCTCAGTGTTTGCGTAGCAGCATCCCCGTCGAGGTCGGTGTTTGCCAGAGTGAATTCGAACGGCTGATCGTCAACCGGACCCTCGATGCTCGTCGAGAAGTCGAGGATGCGAACACCCGAGTTGGCACCGGTGAGGTGGAACTGAACGTAGGCCGTGTCGAAGGCTTGACCACCATCGTCATTGATGGTCACGGTCTGATTACCCGAGCGCAAGCCGGTGACATTGTCGGTATTGTGATCGATCAGATTACCGGCATCGTCGTAAAGCCACGATTCTACCGTGATGGCGTTGATGTTTCCAATTCCTGCGACCGCGAAGGTTAGATTGTTGATGTCAGAACCGTCCGCAGTGGAGAAGGTGAAGCCCTCGTTGTTATTGATCTGCGAAGCCTGACCGCCTTTCACGCCGAAACCAACTGCATCGGGGTTAAGATCGTCAGCCGCTACAGTGGGGCCTCCCAGTGGAGCAGTGTTGAACGGCGCAAAGGCTGCCTCGATCGCGTCCGCTGCGGGCGTAGCGTTGAAGATCAGGCCGTCAAAGACGATGCTGCCGGTGTTGTCCGCCGTGGGTACCGTCAAGGTCTCCTGTGGACCGCCCGACTTGACCGCGTTGAAGTCGAGGTTGGACTGCTCACCCTGGGGGGTGAAGAGCACGTCGAAGGTGTATCCCGAGTCCGTCACGTTCAGTTGGTAGAGGTCCTGATTGGTGGCCACGTCGTGGTACGTCAGCGTGGTTCCGTCGTTGGTGAGGTTCTCCGTGATGGCAGTGCCACCGAGATCGGTCCAGTCGGTGATGGTGACGTGTGAGCCGTCGGCTCCGGGACTAAGGGTGAACGTCCCATCGTCGTGCTGACCGGCGGCCAATCCGACCTGGAAGTCCGTGCCGTCACCAATGATGCCGGTGAACGTCGGCCCGGCGTCCTCGAACACGAGGTGCGTCCCAAGGTCCTCGTGGTTGACGACCGTCACCTCGCTCGATGATGGGAACGCGACTTCGAGGTTCTCAACGCGCACGCCGGAGGTGCTTTGCTTCGTGTCGTAGGTAAATCGAACGTAGATTTGATCGACGCTATCGGTCGTTTCGATGGTATAATTCTCAAAGACGGCGTTGCCTGCAGGTAAACTTACCGTGCTACTGCCCTGCTCAACTATGCCTCCATCATCGATAGCCCACCACTGAATGTTAACGCTCTTCACGCCGCCTATGCCTTGGACGTCGAACCTGATGCCGCCGATCTCGTTCGCATCCGGAGTAGCCGAGGTCCAGGCCGCGTCTTGAACGAAGAAGCCCTCATTTTGATTCATCTGAGAGGCTTGGCCGCCCTTCACACCGAAGCCGACCGCGTCGGGGTTCAGATCATCATTGGTTCCGGGGTTCTTGTTGATGGTCGTCGGATCCGCGACTGCACCTGCCGGGAAGATGATGCCATCAAACTTGGCGCTGTGATTGTCAGTGGGATCGGCTGTCGCAACCGTGAGTGTCTCCTGTGGGCTACCTGATGGGATCGACGCGAAGTCCAGCACCTGAAACGTCGTTACGAGTTCGGTGGTCGTTACATCCAGTGTGATCTTGCCCTGGGCAAATGACAGGATGTCGTCATCGTCAATGACAGGAGGATCACCAGGAACGTTGTGCTGCAGCGGTTCGTATTGAATGAGGTAAATCTGCGCCGATGACAGGTCAGTCTCGTCAAGCGCAACCGCGAACGCCAAGGCGCCAGCGGGATCGGCGTCACCATTCCCGTCGGCCTCGCGCCCATAAATGATGCCGTCTTGGTTGTAGAGGAAGATTTCCACACCGTCGACGGTAAAGAGGCCGCTCGACGTGCCGTCAGCGGGGATCGACAGCGCCAGATCGGTAGCTCCGGTAGTGTCAAGGAGAGCGGCGTTGACGGCCACCTGCGGGAAGCCTGTCGCGGGGTCGGTAGGACTGATTCCAAGCACGCCGAGAGCGGTGAGCGCGTCGCTCAGCGTCTGGTCGAGGAGGACATCATTATCATCGGTGACGGTCTGTACGCCGATCTGCTCGTCGAGAACGAGATTGGTGGCGGTAATCGTAGTCATAATCTTCCTCCCAATTGTGATCGAGCTGTTCCAGGGTCAGTTGGGATTAGGTCAGGGCGCGCCGAAAATGGTGGATTTCGAGAACCGGAACAGAGCACGCCTTGACGTGCGTAAGTTCCGGAGGCGTAGAAAGCTACGATTGCCCGTCCGCCATCACTTGAGATGCCACTTGAAATGCTAACAAACCCCAGATGCTCAGGGGTCAATTTGGCGCAGCCTAAGGATGGCAAGTCAACTTTCCGTCTGGTAGTATTCTGACCTATATCGAACGATATATATCGTTTTCGATAGGGTCGCCGTCGTCAGTTAAATGGGAATATTGACCTGGCGGAGAAGCGCCGTAGTGAATGCCCGCGCCGGAGCAAACCATATGTGTCAAAAGCCTTGGCCCGATCGGCGTCGCCCTCTATGTAGGGCACGTCGCTTAGCGATCGCCGGAGCTTATCGGGTTGCGCAGCCCGGCGAGCGCGGATGAGCTTGGCCGTGTTGGGTGATCAGGCGCGGTTCTTGAAGCGCCCGCACTCATTGACAGTCTCGATGATCTCACAGTGATGCGTGAGACGATCCGAGTTCATCGAAGACGACGAAGCCGAGGCGAGTGAGATAGTCGGCGCGACACTCGGTCTTGAGCTGGTTGAGCAGATCGACGACGTTGCACATATACCACGTTTGCGAAAGCTGCACCTCGGCAGCCGGGCGGAGCTGGCCTGGATGGCGCATGGCAAAGGCGCTGCGCGTCCAGAAACGGGCCTCCTCTGACACCAGCACCTTCAACTGGCATCGACATGAAGCTGGCAAAGGGGCTGGAAAGCCGCGTGATGGCATCGGCCGTGATACCCGCCGCAGCGCCTGCGCCGGCCTGATCTATCGAAAGGTATATATCGTTCGATCAGGTGCGGACATTGATCTCAATACTATCGAACCGGGAATGGACGCCTCCTCGTCGGCGGCGACACAATCGAGGATCAAAGGCCGCAGTTCAGCGCGTCAGCGCGCCAGCGGATGCACTCGGGTAGGGCATCTGGGGGGATCCCCTTTTCTTGATGCGTTCAAAAAGGGGGGAATCTCGATGGCACCCACCATAGCAGCTCATGGCTGGCCTCACTGCAATCCCTTGCGCCGGATGTCACTCCGCACACCAGAGAAATAGCGATGAAAACCAAGCAACAGCCCCCTGCCCTGCAGGTGGTGATGAAAGAGATCAAACGCGCCATTCGGCCGCTGATCTGGTTCAGCGGAGGCATCAACGTGCTGATGCTGACCGGGGCGCTTTACATGCTCCAGGTCTACCACCGCGTACTCGGCAGCCATAGCCTGGAGACGCTGGTGATGCTGTCGCTGATGGCGGCGGCCGCGCTCGGGACGCTCGCCGGGCTGGAAGTAATACGCGGGCGTCTTCTGGCCAAGGTCGGATCATGGATGAACGCGCGCTTGGGACCGGTTCTGCTGACCGCATCGGTGGAATACGCCGCGTCGGCGCCTGGCCAGGCCAACGCCCGTCCGCTGCGCGATCTGGACCAGGTGCGGAATTTCTTCACCAGCCCGAGCGTCTTCCCGATCCTCGACGCTCCTTGGGCGCCGCTGTTTTTCGCTGCCATTTTTGTCATGCACCCATGGCTTGGATGGCTGGCGCTCGGCGGCGGGATCGTCCTGTTCGCTTTGGCGCTGCTCAACGAATACGTCACGCGAAAGCCCTTGACCGAGGCTTCGGGTGCGCAGTCGCGGGCCTATGTGCAGGCCGAGGCGGCGATCCGCAACGCCGAGGTCGTCCAGGCCATGGGCATGTTGAAGCCCCTGCTGGAGGGCTGGAAGGCACAGCAGGACGAGGCGAACAAAGGACAAGTTCTTGCCGCCAACCGGGGTGGGGCCATCGCGGCTATCGCGCGTTGTCACCGGCTGGCCCTGCAAATGGCGATACTCGGCCTCGGCGCCTATCTGGTCCTTCGCAACGAGGCCTCGCCCGGTATCATGATCTCCGCCTCGATCCTGATGGGCCGCGCATTGTCACCGGTCGAGCAAGCCATCGGCACCTGGAAGGCGACGCTCGGAGCGCGTGCCGCCTACCGGCGTCTCACCGCTGTCGCCGGACAGCACCGGGAATCCACACCGGTTCTGCCGCTACCACGACCGAAAGGCAGGTTCGAGGCCGAGAACATTGTGCTTGCCCGACAGGGTGGCGAACATATCCTGAAAGGCATCAACTTCCGCCTGGAGCCGGGTGAAGCGATGGCGTTGATCGGTCCCAGCGGGGCCGGCAAGACGAGCCTGGCGCGCATACTCGCCGGCGCCTGGCGCCCGTCCGCAGGGCGCGCCTTGCTGGACGGAACGGATGTTGCTCAATGGGCGGCGGAAGACCGTGGCCGTCATGTCGGCTACTTACCGCAGGACATCGAACTCTTCGCCGGCACCGTGTCCGAAAATATTTGCCGCTTCGCGACGCTCAACCCGGCGGTCTTCAACAAGGTGGTCGAGGCCGCGCAGTTGGCAGGAGTCCACGAACTGATCAAGGGACTGCCGAAGGGTTACGCCACCGAGATCGGCGAATCCGGCGCCGTCCTGTCAGGCGGGCAGCGCCAGCGCATCGGGCTGGCGCGGGCACTCTACGGCGACCCCGCGCTGCTTATCCTCGACGAACCCAATTCCAACCTCGACAGAGAGGGCGAGGAGGCATTGATTGCTGCTCTCGGCGTGGCCAAGGCCACGAACACAACCGTTATCCTGATCGCGCACCGCCCCAACCTTTTGGACAAGATAGACAAGATACTGGTGCTCAACAGAGGTCAGCAGGATCTCTTCGGGCCGCGCGACCATGTCTTCAACGAACTCGCCAACCGTGTCAGCAAGGTGGCCCATCTGCCCAAGGCGGCCCAGTTGCCAGCCCTTGAAGTGGTCAAGGAAATCAAAGAGGTCAAGGAAGCATGAGCCGCCCCCCCGGATTGAACGTCGTGCCGCTACCCCTTCCCCCGCCCTCGCTGCTGGAACCGGTGCCGCTGCGTCTCACCGGCGTGACCTGCACCGGGTTCGCGATCATGTTCCTGTTCTTCGGCGTGGCCGGGGGCTGGGCGGCACTGGCGCCGTTGGACAGCGCCGCCGTGGCGCCGGGCGTTATCAAGGTGGCCGGCGACCGCAAGCTCATCCAGCACCTCGAGGGCGGCATCATCGCAGAGTTGAACGCCGCCAACGGGGATATCGTCAAGACCGGCAAGGTCCTCGTCCGGCTCGACGACACGCAGGCAAAGGCGCAGCTCGACCTGATCCAGAACCGGATAGCAACGCGTGAGGCGCTGGCCGCGCGTCTCAGGGCCGAGCGTGACGGCAAGACCGGGATCGAGTTCAATCCGGCGTTGCTCGCAGACCCCGCCACGGCCGTGAAGGACGCGGTGGCCGCACAGCGTGACGTGTTTGCCGCGAAGCACCACAATCTGAAGGACGAGCGGGAAATTCTCGGCCAGCGCCGTCACCAGGTCGAGGAAGAGATAACGGGACTGGAGCAGCTTATCGTCACCGAAGACAAACAGATCGAGGCAATCGAGGATGAAAGCAAAGACCTTGAGGGGCTGCTCAAGAAAGGGCTGACCACCCGCGAACGGAACCTGTTGCTCAGACGCCAACAGCGGGAGATCGAAGGGGAGCGCGCTACCAACATTGCCGCAATCGCCCGTGCCGGAAGCGCCATGGCCGAGATTGATATGCAGATCCTGAACCTCAACACAGTGCGGCTGAACCAGGCCGTCGATGAGTTGAGCAAGGTCGAGGCGGAGTTGTTCGACCTCGGACAGCAGGAGCGCTCCGCCAAGGACGTGCTTGACCGCACCAACGTCGCCGCACCGGTTGACGGCATCGTCATGGACCTGAAGGTCCATACGGCAGGCGGCGTCGTGAAACCCGGTGAGACATTGATGACGATCGTGCCGCTCGGACAACAACTCGTGGTCGAGGCCATGGTCAAGCCGGAGGATGTCGAGACGATCGCACCCGGACAGCCCGCGCGCGTCAGCTTCCCGGCGTTCGCTCGCTACAACCTGCCGCCGCTCGAGGGCGTCGTGGAGATCGTGTCGGCTGACCGCATGGTTGAGGAACGCAGCGGCGCACCTTATTTCGCCGCGACCGTTGTGATCGACAAAAGCGAACTCGGCAAGCTGGAGGGCCGCAAGCTGCTGCCCGGCATGTCGAGCGAGACGATGATCCGGACGGGGGCTCGCACCGTGCTCTCTTATCTCGCCGAGCCAATCACGCAGAACTTCCGCCGGGCCATGCGGGAAAAATAGCCGTACGCCGCCCAACGAAATTCAAGACAGCAACATTCGCCCGGCCGTGATCGCCAGGAAGAACGCAAAGGCGAGTTTCAGGTAGCGCGGGTTGAGCGCGTGGGCGAGCTTGGCGCCCAACGGTGCAAACAGAAAGCTCATGGGCGCTATGATGGCAACCGCCGGCAGGCTGACGTAACCCAGGCTGAGCGGAGGCCTGCCGGCGATTTCAAGACCCGACCAGATGAAGCCGGCCACTGCCGGAAGCGCGATAAGCAGGCCAAGCGCCGACGATGTGCCGACGGCACGATGCACCGGAAAGGAAAAACTGGAAAGCGTCGGCACCGAGAGCGTGCCGCCGCCAATTCCCATCAGCGAAGAGACAAAGCCGATCACAGCAGCGATCGCGCGGTTGATCCAGCCGCTTTGCGGCAGGTGATCGGAGATCACGAGGTGCTTCGGCAGCGCCATGTTGACGGCCACCAGCAGGCCGACGACGCCGAAGACCAGCCGCAAGCCGGCGCCCGGGATGAATTTCGACATGATGCCGCCGACGAGGGCACTGGCGAAAATGGCCGGTCCCCACAGAGTGAGCAGAGGCCGATCGACATTGCCGCGCCTGTTGTGCGACCGCATCGACGAGATCGAGGTGGGGATGATGACCGCGAGCGAGGTCGCGACCGCCAGATGGCTGATCACAGCAGGCGAAAAGTGGAACAGGCTAAGCACCCAGAACAGCACCGGGACGATGACGATGCCGCCGCCGACTCCCAGCAGACCGGCGAGCACGCCGGAGGCCATTCCGGTCATGGCCAAGCCAGCGACCAGCATTGCAATCGTCAGCCCGTCGAAAACCGACGTGTCGAATCCGAAGTCCACCGTGATTTTTCCTTGATTGGCTATTTGCGGCACGGCCTTGCGGGCACGGCCGCGCTCCCGCTGTTGCGACCCAAAAAATGCAGGTCGCCCAGAAGGGTCATAGCGTTTTTGGAATGCGCTTTTGGTTAGTGGCGCACCATCCCGGCGTCGACATTGAGCGTCTGGCCGGTAATCCAGCGCGCATCGTCGGAGGCCAGGAACGAAACCACGTCGGCGATATGTTCCGGCTGCCCTTTGCCTTTCATCGCCTGAAGCATCTCGACGAAGCCGAACGCCTCATTGTGCGGGCTCGCCTTGACGCCGTCGCTCTCGATCAGGCCGGGCGTTACCGCATTGGCGGTGATGTTGTATTTGCCAAGCTCGGTGGCGAGCGCCCTGGTGAAACCGATGACGCCACCCTTGGCCGCGACATAGGCCGCCATGTTCGGCGTGCCGGCAAAGAAGGTGTTGGATGCGATGCTGATCACCCGTCCGGCCTTCCCCGCCGCACGCATCTGGTCCGTACCGGCACGGCTGACGATAAAAGTGCCGGTCAAATTGACGTCGATGATCTTGCGCCAATGGTCGAGATCGACATCGTCCCAGGCGACGAACGGCACGATGCTGGCATTGTTGACCAGGATGTCGATGCCCCCGGTCAGGGTCTGGATTTCGGCGAAGAGTGCCTTGACGGATGCCGGATCGGAAATGTCGGCGGCGATCGCCCTCGCCTTTCCGCCTATCGCCGCGGCCGCCGCCCCGGCGCCTTCGGCATTGATGTCGCTGACGATGACGGTTGCCCCATCGGCGGCAAGCCGCGCGGCGATCGCCTTGCCGATACCCTGCGCGGCGCCCGTAACCAGGGCCGTCTTTCCCGCAAGCCGTTCAGTCATGAAAATGCTCCCTCAATCCGTGGTGATGTCTGTTCAGGCGTCGGCGTCGATCACGGCCAGCGCCGCGTCGATACCCTTGCCGATCGCCAGTTTCTGGCCGGCCGCGTTCATGGCGCCGCCAAGCGCCGTGAGCGCCGCGATCGCATAGATCGGCTGGGCGGTCGGACCCATGTGGCCGATGCGTGTCAGCTTGCCCAAGGTTTCGCCGCGGCCAGACGAAAACACCACGCCGTAGCGGGCGCGCGCGGCCTGGCGAAGCGCCTTCTCGTCGATGCCTTCGGGCGTGCGGACAGCGGTCGTGGTCGGCGACGCGATGCTGTCGCTGGCAGCCCAGATCGACAGACCCATCGCGGCAACGCCGGCGCGCATGGCCTTGGCGGTGAGTGCATGGCGCCCCCACACAGCCTCCGGTCCCTCATTGAGATAGAGGTCGAGCGCGACATCGAGCCCGTTGATCTCCGAGACCGACGGCGTGAATGGAAACGGCTTGTCCCGCGACCACGCATGCTCCCAGTCGACGATGCTGAGCATCGACGCGCGCGGCGCCAGAGGATTGGCCTTCATCTTGGCCCAGGCCCGCTCGCTGACACCCATCATCGTGAGGCCGGGAGGCGCGCCCAGGCATTTGTTCGGGCCGGTGACATAGATATCGGCCTTGCAATCCTCAGGATGTGTCTTCATGCCGCCAAATGACGAGACGGCATCGACGATGAGATAGCCGCCATGCGCCGAAACCAGCGCGCCGATGGCGTCGATCGGATTGATGGTGCCCGACGGCGTGTCATGGTGGCAGACGGAAACGACGGTGATCTCCGGATGCGCCTTCAGCATTGCCCCGACCGCCTGCGGATCGATCGCCTCGTTATAGGGCACCTCGATCTCGAGCAGATGTGGCGAATAGCGCTTAGCCCAATAGCCGAACCCCTTACCGTAAACGCCTGAGGCAAGGTTGAGCACGACATCGTCCGGCGTGATCAGCGAGGCCGCGGCGGCCTCCAGGCCAAGCACCGGCTCGCCATGCAGGATGACCGGCTTGTTCGACAGCCGCATCGCCTTTTGCGCCTTGTCGACCACACCCTCGTAGAAGAGCTGGAACGCCGGGTCGTAGTCGTAGAGCACCGTGCGACCGAGGCCGCGCAGCACTTCGGCATAGGCGTTCACCGGCCCCGCGGTCAGGGTGATGACCGGATCGGCGTGTTCGAGATAGCGCATCGTCTTGTCTCCCGATTGCAGGCGGTCAGCCGTAGAATTGCGTGCCGGTCCTGTAGGTCTTGAAGTTGTCCATGTCGTGCGAGTACATCAACTCGGCGCCATGGTCCTCGGCGAGTTTCTTCACCTTGCGCATCGAATTGACGCCCGCCACCGGATCGATGTGGAAGGCCGCCTGGCACAGCGTTTCAAGGCTCTTCTGCGTATAGGCCGCGTCGATGGTGAACATGATCGGCTTGCGCTTGGGGAACTCTACCAGCAGGCTGTAATGGCCGATCGAATGACCGGGCGTCGAGATCAGCCGGACACCCCTGGCAAGCTCGACGTCGCCATCGACGCCTTCAAAGGTCGAGTTCGCCCGTGTCGTGCCCGCCAGCAATTGCCCGGTCGCGCCACGCGCTTCGGCAGCCTCCGCCGAAAAGCTCAGATCGGAATAGCCGAGATGTTCGAAGGGCTCGGGATTGCAGGCCTGCGGCACTTCGGTCCGGTGACAGATCTTCTTGGCATGCGGAAAATACTTGTTGCCGCCGCAATGGTCGAAGTGGAAATGCGAATTGACGACGACGTCGATGTCCTTCGGTTCGAGGCCGAGCAGCGCCAGGGCGCCTGGGATGGTCTGGTGCTTTTCCTGGATCGGCTTTTCGAACGGCAGCACCTTCATCACGTGGTCGTAGTCGTAGCCGGTGTCGATGAGGAACCGACCCTCGGCATGCTCGATCAGGATCGAATAGACGGGGAAGCGCACTTCACCGCCAGGGCCGCGATTCCAGAACACATGATAGCCGTCGAGAACGAGCGAGCCGCCGTCGAGCAGGTAGACCTTGGTATCCGACATTCTTGCCTCCTTTATTGGCGCGGGTCCCGTCCGCGCATGAATTGTGCTCAGCGCGCGCCGCGCTCGTATGGAATGCCGAGCGCCGCCGGCAGGCTCGCGCGCCGGCCGAACAGCACCAGCATGATCATCACCGCCAGGAACGGCAGCATCTGGATGATGTCGGTCGGTATGTTGATGCCGGCCACCTGCATGGCCGTCGTCAGCGACAGGCAGACGCCGAACAGCAACGCGCCGAACAGCACCCAGATCGGGCGACCGCGCGCCAGCATGGCCAGCACGATGCCGAGAAAGCCCGCGCCATTGGTGATGAACGGAATGAACAGCCCAGCCCCGACATTGGCGAGATAGGCGCCGCCGAGCCCAGCCAGCGCTCCGGTCGTCAACACGGCGATGGTGCGGGTCCGCACGACATCGATGCCGGCGACATCGAGCGCGGCCGGCTTGTCGCCTGCCGCCTGCAAATTGAGGCCGAGTTGCGTGCGCCGATAGAGGTAGCTCATGCCGAAAACCAGCGCGACCGCCAGATAGACGATCAGATGATGCTTGAAGAATGCAGGCCCGATGACCGGGATGCCCGAAAGCAGCGGAATGACGGTAGCATCCGCCGCGGGCAGGCGCGGGTAGCTGCGTGAGAACTGGAAATGGTGGAGCAGTGCCGTCAGGCCCTCGAGCCCCAAGGTCAGCGCGATGCCGATGACGATCTGGTTCAGCCCGATGCGCACGCAAAGCAGCGCCATGACAAGCGCCACCGCGGCGCCGCCAGCGGCACCGGTGAGAAAGCCCAGCCACAGCGACCCCGAATAGAAAGCGCCGACAAAGCCGAGATAGGCGCCGGCCAGCATCATCCCTTCGATGCCGATATTGAGCACGCCCGCCTTCTCGGAGATCTGCTCGCCGAGCCCGGCAAGCAGCAGCGGGATCGCCGCGGTGACGGCGCCGAACAGGAGCGCGCTGAGAAAGACTTCGCTGAACAGCCCGGTCATGCCCTAGGCCCTCCGCGACTGGTTGTATCGGTGATCGAAATATTCGGCGAGCGCGAGCACGATCAGCACGATGGAAACCAGCACCAGCGTGAAATGATTGGGCACGCCGAGCCGGCGCGCCGCGCTCTCGCCGCCGATCGAAAGCACCGAGAGCAGGAACACGAAACCAATGGCTGCAAAGCCGTTCATGCGGGCGAGAAAGACAGCGGGTATCACCGCAAGCCCGTAGGCGGGATTCCAGTCGGCGCGGACATTGCCCTGGACGCCGATGATGTCGACAGCGCCGGCAAGTCCGGCCAGCCCGGCGGAAATGGCGAAGACGGCAACGGTCAGGCCGGGAACGCCGAGCCCCGAGTGAACCGCCGCGCGTGGATTGGCGCCGACGATCCTCAGCTTCAGCCCGAACGCCGTGCGCGTCATCACCAGATGCACGATGACGATCGCCGCCAGCCCAAGCAGCAGGCCACTGGTGATGGTCGTTTCGAACAGGCGCGGCAGCCGGCCCTCCACCGGCAGCGTGCGCGTCTGCGGCACGGTCGTTCCCGGATCGCGAAATGCCAGCTTGACCAGCACATTGGCGAGCGAAGTGCCGAGGAACGTCATCATCAGCGTGGTGATGATCTCGTTGACGCCCTGATAGGCACGCAGCAGGGCCGGCACCAGCGACCAGATCATCGCCACCACCATGGCGACGAGGAACGAGCAGAACAGCGCCAGCCAGGCTGGCATGATCTGCACGAACACGGGAGCGCTGGCAGCCGCCGTCACCGCGCCAAGCAGGAACTGCCCGTCGCCGCCGAGATTCCACATGCCGGCGCGAAAGGCCACGATCAGGCCGGCGGCAAGAAACAGCAGCGGCGCCATGCGCGTCAGCGTCTGCTGGATGCCGAGCGGCGAGAACAGTCCCTTCTCCAGCACGAAGCCATAATAGGCGAGCGGGTCGACGCCGACGGCAAGCAGGATACAGCCGGCTATGACGAGAGCGATGAGGATCGGGCCGAGCGTCATCAGCAGCCGATGCAGGATGTCGCGGCGCGTCGTTGCCCCGCTCGTGGCATCGAGTGCGGTAGCACTGACCGTGGGTGCGGTGTCAATGCTCATGCGGCAAGTCCGATCATCAGGCGACCGACCTTGGTGCGGGCGTCGTCGGCATTCTCGACGGTGCCGACCAAAGCTCCGTCGGCGATGACGGCGATGCGATCGCACATGCCAAGCAATTCCTCGAGGTCGGTGGAGATCAGCAGCACCGCAAGGCCACGCGCCGCCGTGTCGCGGATGCGCTGGCGCGACGCCAAAGTGTTGGCGAGATCGAGCCCGTAGGTCGGCTTGTTGAAGATCACCACCTTGGCGCCCTCAGCCAGTTCTCGCGCCAGAAGCACCTTCTGGATGTTGCCGCCGGACAGCCGCGCGACAGGCGTCTTCAGGCTCGGCGTACGCACATCATATTCGCGCACGAGCTGGGCGGCGCGCTTGTCGATCTCCGCGCGTTGCTCGACGCCGTTGCGCCAGAACGGAGCCGCGCCGACCTGCTTGAGAAAGAAGTTGATCGAGACCGGGAAGGTTCCGACAGTGCCCTCGCCCAGCCTGTCGTCGGTCAGGTAGCGAAGGCCGCGCCGGCGGCGCTCGCCGACGCTCAGCGTCTCGATGGCGGCGCCTTCCAGCCGCACCGAGCCGCCGGCAGCTGTACGCTGGCCGGCCAGCGCTTCCGCCAGCTGCTTCTGGCCGTTGCCGTCGATGCCGGCTATGCCCAGGATCTCGCCCGGGCGGATGTCGAAGGAGATCGACGACAGGCCCGGTGCATTGTCCGTCGGTGCTACCGCCAGATCCGTAACCTGAAGCAGCGGGGCCGCTTCTGCTCGGGCAGTGCGGACCGGACGCTCGACGGCTTCCGGATCATCCTTCTGCTTGCCGAACATCAATTCCACGATCTCGGAGACGATCTCCTGTTCGCCCAGCGTGCGAAACCGCTCGGGCGGGATCTCTCCGACCTTGCGGCCAAGCTTCAGCACCGAGATGCGGTCGCCGAAGGCAGCCGCCTCCTTGAGCTTGTGGGTGATGAAGACGATCGCCAGGCCCTGCTCGACAAGGCGGCGCATCAGCGCGCCCAGTTCGTCGATACCTTTCGGCGTCAGCATGGAGGTGGACTCGTCAAGGATGAGCAGCCGGCTGTTGCGCAGCATCGCGCGCAGGATCTCGACCTGCTGCTGCTCACCGAGCGACAACTCCGATACCTTGGCTTGAAGCTTGACGGTGATGCCGAGCGTGCCGGTGATCTCGGCGACGCGCGCCGCCAGTTCCTCGGTCCTGGGGCGCTGCCACCACGGCCCGCCAAGCAGAAGGTTCTCCGCCACCGTCAGCGTCGGCACCAGCATCATGTGCTGGAATACGGTGCCGATGCCGAGTGCCAGCGCATGGCGCGGCGAGGTGATCGGCGTCGGTTTGCCGTCGACCAGTATGCGTCCTTCGTCCGGCTGCTGCAGGCCGGACAACATGCCGATCAATGTCGATTTTCCAGCGCCGTTCTCGCCCAGCAGCACATGCACTTCGCCCGGGCGGATCGACAGGTCGACGCTGTCATTGGCAACGATGCCGGGGAACCGTTTGGTCACGCCTTCAAGCGCGACGATGTCGCGCCCGGCAACGGACGATGAAGAAAAACCGCTCATGAAAGCCCAGCACCAAAAAAAACGGGAATCGTCCGGAGGGGTGAACGGATCACCCCTCCGGCAGTTGACCGTGATCGCCTTACTGGGCGACGCTGGTCATCAGTGCCCTGACGGCGGCCGCGTCATAGACCGGCTCGACCTTGATCTTGCCGGAAATGACGTCCTCGCGCAGCGCCTGGATTTCCGTCCAGACATTGTCCGGGATCGCAGCGGTCTTCAGCAGCTTGACCGAGTCGTCCTTGAGGCCGATCGTATAGTGTTTGGTGCCGAACGTGTCGGCCTTCAGGTCGGCAATCATTGCCGCATAAACCGGCTCGATGTTCCACACCACCGACGACAGCAGGAAGCCCTTGTCGATCGGTGACTTGTCGCCGATGACATCGATGAAATAGACCTTCCCGCCATCGGCTGCCTTGGTCGTCTCGACCGCCTGCAGCATGCCGAAGCTCGAACCGTTGCCCTGGCCGAAGATGATGTCGGCACCGGATGCGATCACGCTTTCGGTGACGCGCTTGCCGCCGGCCGCGTCGCTGTAGGCGGCAGGGCCGATCACCGCATAGGTGATCTTGACGTCAGGGTTTTCCGCCTTCACGCCTTGTGCGAACGCCGCCGACTGCGAATTCCACGATGGCGGTTCGCCCGAGACGACGATGCCGACCGACTTGGAACGCGACACCTTGGCGGCGAGACGGCCGGCGAGATAGGCACCCTCGTGGCCGCTCAGCGTGTAGTCGGCGACAAGGCCCTTCTCCAGGCCGGCTGGCGTGTCGACGATCGCCACCGGAACTTTCAATTCCTTGGCGATTTCGGGCGCCGAGGTGTTGTAGCCGCTGGCATGCGCGATCAGCAGGCTGGCGCCGTCGGAGGCAAGTTCCCGCAAGGTCGGACGAACGTCGCCATAGCCGAGACCCTGGGCCACGACCACTTCGACACCTGCGGCTTTGCCCGCCGCCTTGGCAGCGTCGATGCCTTGCTGGTTCCAGCCATAGTCCGTGCCTTCTTCGGGCGTCAGGATGGCGATCGACTTGACCTCGCCGGCAAGCGCGCCGCTCATCAAGACACCGCTCAATATAACTGCACTTACACTGCTCTTGAGAATCTTTAACATGTTACCCTCTCTGTTTTGATTTACCAATCAACATTCTTATTGTTATTGCGCGAAAGCGAGATAGACTGCCTGCGAAATTTATATATGGAGCTCAGGCAAAGTGAAGATCCGTTATGCCCTTCCGGTGATGCTGGCGTTGTCGTCCTTCGCCAACGCGGTTGAGTTGCACCATGTCACCGTCCGCACCGGCACTGACGGGCTCGACATGGTTCCGTTGACGATTTCGAATGCGGGCAGCGAAGGCCTCTCCTGCAACGCCGACTTCGCCCACTGGTATTCAGCCGGGATCGCAACGATCGAGCCGGGCAAGAAGACCCGCGTCGAGCTCTGGTTCGATGCGAAGACCGGCACGTTCACGATCCTCAACGACAAGCGCGAGAACCTGCCCGTCGAGCGGCTGTGGTGCGGTCTGGCGAGCCGGGCATATGCCACCCGCGTGCAGGTCACGCTCGACCGCGCCGATGCGGCGAAAGGCGAGCGTGATGTGTCCTGCGCCATCGCGCAGGACAGCCTGGTCTGCCGGTAGGCGCTCATCGATCTTTCCGTTCGAACACCGCGCGCCCCTTATTCTTTTGCCAGGAATGCGTCGGTGAAGACGTCGTCCGCCGACAGAGCCGCCTTGAGCACGCCCTGGTCCGTCAGCGTCTTTAGGGTCTCCTCCCACTGCGTCTTCGTCATCCAGCCGAGACCGTGTTCCTTGGTGTCGGGGCTGCTGAATGTCGAGGCGATGTCGGCGTTGATCTGCGCCAGCAGCACGTCCTTCTTGTCCGCATAGCCGGGCGCTGCCTTGGCCGTGATCTCGGCGGCCTCTTCCGGATGAGCCACGACATAGTCGAAGGCCTCCCTGTACGCCTTGACGAAGCGGCGCACGACGTCCGGCTTGTCCTTGATCATCGCCTGCGAGGTGAACAGGCCCGAGCCATAGGCTTTCCACCCATGGTCCGCCCCCATCATGATGCTGAGCGAGCCGGGGCCTCCGGCCTTCGCCTCCAGCTCGGGAACCTCCGCGTCGATATAGCCGACGACCGTCTGAACCCGGCCCAGCAGCAGATAGCTTTCATAGGGAGGCGAGACGCTGTTCAGCGTCATGTCCTTTTCGGTCAGGCCATTGGCGGCCAGGAAGCCCTTGAAGAAGATGTAGGTGGAGCCAGCCGGATGAATGCCGATGGTCAGTCCCTTGAGGTCGGACGGCTTGGTGAGCTTCAGCGTCTTGGCCAGCGAAATGATCCCCAGCGGCGAGTGCTGATTGACGGCCGCCAGCGCCACGACCGGGACATTCTGCGACCGTGCGACGGCAAGCGTGGGAAGATCGCCGAAGCCGAAATCCGCGTTCTCATTGCCCACCAGCCGCATCGCGTCCGGCGAGCCGGACCCCTTGCGGATCTCGGCCACATCGATGTCGTTCTTGGCGAAGAAGCCTTTTTCCTTGCCGACGAAAAACATGGCGTGATTGCCGCGCACCACCCAGTCGAGCTGAACGTTGACCTTGTCCGCCGCCAGAGCAGCGTTGGAAAAACCGAGTGCTGCAACAAACGCCGCGAAGGTAGCGGCCTTGATAAGTGAGCGTCTCAGCATTTTTTGTTCCCTTTTATGAATTTGGTTGATCGAGCGGACCTAGGACTGGCTGAATTTCGGCGCCCACGGCACCACGATGCGTTCGAGGATTTCGGCGGCGTAGTAGAAGGCGATGCCAAGCACGGAAACGAGCAGCAGCGCTGCGAAGACCAGCGCCGTGTCGAGCTGGGTCGAAGCGAACTGGATGACGTAGCCGAGACCGTCCGACGCCCCGGCGAACTCACCGACGATGGCGCCGATCACGCTCAACGTGGCGGCGATCTTGGTTCCGGCCATCAGGTTCGGCAGCGAATGCGGAACACGGATCCTGAACAGGATCTGCGTCGGGCTGGCTCCGACGGAATTCATCAGCGACAGCAGCGAGCGGTCGACCGATTGCATGCCCGCCAGCATCGACAGTGTCACCGGGAAGAAGGCGATGACCAGGATGAGGCCGATCTTGGGCGCCAGCCCATAGCCGAACCAGAGGATGAAGATCGGCGCGAGCGCGACTTTCGGCACGTTCTGGAACAGCACCACCAGTGGATACAGCGCGCGTCCCAGCCAGTCGAAGCGCACGATGACCAGCGCAATGGCAATGCCGACCACGACCGAGACCAGGAAGCCGAACAGGATCTCGCCCGCGGTCACCAGCGTCGCTTGCATCAGCGTGCCCCATTGCGCCACCAGCGACTTCGCGATCTCGGACGGGGCGGGAATGATGAAGGCGGATATGGCAAAGATCCGCACGGCGGCTTCCCACGCCACGATCGTCACCAGCAGCAGGATGACCGCCGGTAGCCAACTGCCGGTCGCCGCACTCCAGCTGGAGGCGAGGCGCGGCTCGGGAAGGTCCGTGATGGGTTGGTCGCTCAAGACGCGCCTCCCGGCTGATGGCTGGAGCGCAGCATGGTTCGCAACTGGACCACCAGCCTGACGAACTCCGGATCTTCGCTGACCGACAGGTCGCGTGGATAAGGCAGCGCAATGTCGAGGCTCTCGGTGATCCGCCCGGGCTTGATCCCCAGCACGTGCACATGGCGCGACAGATGGATGGCCTCGTCGATGGAATGGGTGACGAGCACGATCGTCTTGCCGGTACGCTGCCAGATTTCCAGCAGCGACTGCCCCATCGAATCGCGGGTGATGGCGTCGAGCGCGCCGAACGGTTCGTCCATCAGCAGCACCGCCGGATCGAGCGCCAGGGCCCGTGCGATGGCGACCCGTTGCCGCATGCCGCCCGACAGTTCGTTTGGGCGCTTGTGGGCGCTGTCGCCCAGCCCCACCAGTTCCAGCATCTCCTGCCCGCGCGCCCGCAAATCCGAGCGCGACAGCGACTTGTCGGCGATGCCGAGCAGCAGCGACGCATTGTCGACGGCGTTCTTCCAGGGGAGCAGGTTGGCGTCCTGAAAGACGAGGCCGATCATACACTTGCGCGCCGCCTCGACCGGTGCGAGCCCGGCGATCGCAACGCTGCCCTGGGTCGGCTGCACCAGCCCGGCCAGCACCTTGAGCAAGGTGCTCTTGCCGCAACCGGAAGGGCCGATAAGGGAGACAAACGACCCCTTCGGCACAGAGAGATCGATGTTGCTGAGGATCAACTGCCGGGCGATGACCACCGAAACGCCCTTGGCGGAGATCAGATTGTCATGGCGGATATGGGCCGGCCTGTCACCGGCGGCTCGAATGGTTTCAATGCGCATGGCTTGTCGCCCCGCGCGCTTTCGTCGGCCGCAGCCACGCCGTCTTGATGGCGAAGGCACCCTTCACACAAACAGCCGACCGGTGGAACTCCTCGAACCGGCCTGCCCTCTGCGCACCGTTTGACATTAGCTACTCCCGGCCTTCCAGGATGCGCCGCACCGCGACGAGCTTGCGCGCCCGTTCGCCTTGCAGCGCCTTTGTCTGCTCGGGCGTGTAGGCAAACATGCCCTCGCCCGACTTGATGCCGAACTTCAACGCAGCCGTCTTCTCCAGCACCATCGGCGCGACATCGTCGCGGTTGGAGAGATCGGCATTCAGGAAGGATGAGACGGATTTGTAGATATCCAGCCCCGCCATATCGAGCAGCGCCATCGGACCGATGACGGCGATCTTGTAGCCGATGCCCCAGGATACGCAGGTGTCGAGGTCTTCCGGCTCGATGACGCCGCGCTCGACAAGATCAACCGCCTCGCGCAGCAGCGCATAGAGCACGCGGTTCTCGACGAAGCCTGGAACATCCTTCTTCACCACCACCGGCAGCAGGCCGATCGAGCGGATAAGATCGCGGATAACAGCCACGGTTTCAGGTGCGGTCTTCTCGCCGCCGATCACCTCGATCATCGGGATGATGTGCGGCGGGTTCGACCAGTGCATGCCGACCATCCGCTCGGGATGCGAAATATGCGCCTGCAGCTTGGTGATCGGGATGCCCGACGTGTCGGAAGCGACGATGACCGACGGGCCGATCAGCGGATCGATGTCGCGATAGGTCTGCGCCTTGATGTCGATATTCTCGGGCACGTTCTCGATCACCAGTTCGGCGCCATCGACGGCCTCGGCGATCGTCTCGACGAATCGCACGCTGCCGGCGCCTGTCCCGGGCGCCTTGATGTCGAGACGATCGAGCACGCCGCCGGCGAGATCGAGCATGCCGCGGGCACGCTCGACCGACGCCTGTGAAACATCATACGCCGTGACATCGAGGCCGCCGCGCGAAAGCCGCGCGGCGATGCCTGGACCCATCGTTCCCAATCCGATGAGAGCGGCGCGCCTGATCATTATGCGGCCTTTGCGGGAGCAGCAGTGGTTGCCGCCTTGAAGGCCGGCCGGGCGGCGATCGCGGCCACCCAACGCTCCAGATCGGGCATCGACGGCCGGTCGATCTTGAAGTCGACGCAGCGCTTCAGGATCGGCGCGCAGGCGATGTCGGCAAGGGTCAGCTTGTCCAGCGCCAGGAAGTCCTTGCCGGCCAGGTGGCCATCGACGATCTTGAGTTGCGCGACAAGGTCCTTCACCTGTTCCTTGTATTCGGCGGTCTGTTCCTCGGGTGTGAGCTTGGCGCCCTTGAAGGCCGCCAGGTAGCCGGGATTGACCGCCGCCAGCAGGAAATCCATCCAGCGCTCGACCTCGGTCTTTTCCGCCGGCGTGGCGCCATTCAACTGTTCGCCACCGAATGCCGCGAGATAGCGCAGGATGGTGTTGGACTCCCAGATCACGGTGTCGCCGTCGACCAGCGTCGGCACCTTGGAGGTCGGGTTGAGCGCCTTGTATTCCGCCGTCTGGGTGTTCTCGAACTGGCGGCCATAGTCCTCGCGCTTGTAGGATGCCCCAAGCTCTTCGAGCATGAAGAGCACCTTCTGGACGTTGCCTGATGTCTGGCGGCCTAACAGCTTGTACATGTCGTCTCCTCGATTGTGTCCAATGCCTACTTGCTCGCTGGGAGCGGCTTGTAGACGATCGCGTCCATTTCGATCTTGGTGTTGATGACGGCCTTTGCCTCGACGGTCGTGCGCGCCAGCACGGCATCGCCGATCCCTTCGAGGAACGCCTTGTTGTAGCGGCCGAAATCGCGCGTATCCTCGAGATAGGTGGTGATCCGCACGACATCCGACAGCGTCGCGCCCTCATGCGCGATGACGCGCGCGATGGTTTTCAGCGTGGCCAGCGTCTCTTCCTCGATCGTGCCGCTGATCATGTTGTTGTTGTCGTCCTTCGGCACCTGGCCCGAGACGAAGATGAAGTCGCCGGCACGCACCGCCGGATGAAACGGCAGGTTCGGGTTCTTGTTGCCGATGGCGTAATGGCTGGCGGATTTTCGCGTGCTGTCGCTCAATGCCTGCTCCTAGAGAACACTGGTTTCGATGATGTCGACGCCACGGATGCGATCGATCAGGTAGACGATGCCGCGGTCGTCGATGGTCACGTCGTTGGACGAGGAACGCTCCGCCCCCTCGGGCGCGTCGGGCACGAAATGGCCGACCTCCTTTGGCGCGAACGGGTCGGCGATGTCGACGAGGCGCAGCCCCTGCGCGAACCATGCAAACGGAATGATCGTGCCCTTGAACCGTTCGGAAGGCTGATGGCAGCCGGTCATCTGCGGCTGCGGTGAACCATCCGGGTCGAGGCCCGGCACCTGGAAGGTCGAGATCGGCAACGGGTTGGTCTCGTCGGTGATGTCGTAGATCCACGTGAAGGCCGGCGGTGATGGCCGAAGCTTGGCGACGTCCTCGTCCGCCACCACCATGATGTTGCGGCCCTTGAGCGGCTGTGGAATCGGCAGGCAGGTGTGGGTGGGATGCGGAAAGCTCGGGCTCGAATTGACGTGCGAGACCAGCTTCGGCTTGGTGATGTCCGAAATGTCGAGGATGAACAGGCCGTGATGCCAGTAGCTGACATACAGCCGGTCGCCCATGCGCAAAGGATGGTGGCAACGCGGCGTGACATAGTCGTGCCAGGGGTATTCCTCGCCGCCACCCGTCCACTGGCCGGGTATCCACCAGCGTCCGACCTCGACCGGCTTTGTGGGATCGATCAGGTCGAGGATCATCACGATGTTGCCGACATAACCGTCGGCGGTCGGCGAGATGTAGACGTAACGGCCGTCGAAGTCGTAGCGGTGGACGCCCTTGCCGCCGGTTATCCATTTCGAGATGAGCTTGGGCTGTGCCGGCTTGGTTGTGTCGTAGAGTGCCAACCCGCCGCCGAAATCGGCCGGGCCGGCATCGCCAAAGCGCTCGTGGTTGATGATCATCAGCCCGTCCTTGGCGCGCACCTTGTGCGAGTGCCAGCCGGGCGGAACATCGATCGTGGCTATCTTGCGCGGATTGCGCGGGTCGGAAATGTCGACCAGCGTCGTACCGCTCGGCGGCCGCATGTGGCCGATATAGAGGATGTTGCCGTCGACCCAGACCTGGCCGCCGCCTGGGCAGTCGACATGGCCGATCTGCTTGGTGTTGAACGCCGAAACCAAATGCATACGCCCTTGCTGCTGAAACGTCATTTCAATGTCCCCGCCGCCAATGGCGGCGGGGCAGTAGGATGGGAACTAGACGAGACGGAGCAGATCGCCGGCCTGGTTGCGGCCCCAGCGCTTGTAGAGGAGCAGCGCCTTCTGCGTCGGCGCATCGGTGGCGCCGAAGAAGATCACCGGCTCGCTCGACGAGCCGTTGACATGCTCGACCCAGGAACCGCCGGGTATGGCGATGGTGTCGAACTGGTTCCAGTCATATCGTTTGCCGTCGATGATCGAATGGCCGTTGCCGCGGAACGGCGCCAAGAGCAGGCTGGCGGTCTCGCGCTGCGGCAAGGTCTTCTCGCCGGGGCGCAGCATCTGCACGTAGAAATTGATGGTGTGGAAGACGGGTCCGCCGGTCGTCGGATCGACATAGTCGATGACGATGCCTTCATGAGGGTCGCCATCCCAATCCTTGTGAGCGTCTAGGACCGCTTCCATCTTCTCCCAGCGATAGACATACATCGGAGACGACAGGCCGCCGCCGCGCTTGTGGTCGACGAAACGCGGCATCAGGCCGCCCTCGCCATAGATGCGCTGTGAATAGTCACCGGGATAGCGGGCGGTCTGCACCTTCTTCTCGACTTCCTTGCCGTCGACCATCTCGGTGTATTTGTGGTCGAAATGGACGGCGTGCAGCGTTTCGACCAGCGGCAGGTCGAGCACCGACAGGTTGACCGCCTGCTCGCCGCCGACGGTGCCATGATTGTGCCAGGCGTCGTTGGGCGTCAGCACCATGTCGCCGGGGCCGAAGACCACGTCTTCGCCCTCGACGCCGGTGAAGTTGCCCTTGCCGGTCAGGCCGAAGCGGATGGCGCTCGGCGAGTGCTTGTGCGGCGGCATGATCTCGTCGGGATCATTCAGGCGGTAGGCGGTGTACATGGTGCTGACCGATGCACGCTTGGGCGCAAGGCCAGGATTGACCAGGATCAGCGAGCGGCGCTCGCTGTCGTCCATGGTCACCAGTTCGGCGGCGCGTTGCAGCAGCGGCTCGATGTCCGAATAGGACCACACGAAGGGAACGGCCTTCGACGTCGCCATCAGCTGCTTTATCTCGTCATGATCGACGCCTTCCGACGTCGCCCAGAACGGAAACATGTTCTTTGCGTAGAGGGCGTCATAGAGGCCCTTGAGTGCTGCCTTCTTGTTGGTGAGCACATCGTTAGCTGGTTGCGCCAGGGACATATCGGACACCTCTCGTCACGAAGAAAATACTTCTAACCAACTCAACCGTATTCGCATTGGTTTTGCGCGACAATACCCAAATTGCGAATTTTATAAGTTTTTGGTTGAGGTGCATTTTTGAGAGGCAAATGCCCAGAAACAGGCAGAAATAGCCCAAGAGTGCTCGAAATATGCCTTGAAATCAGGGCATGAAGCCGCCTCGTCACGGCCAGGCGGAGGCACATGACGGTCCAACCAACGCAGTTTTCAATCTCAACCAAAAGACTTTGGTTGTATTCCGGCCGCCTCTGTCAGGCCGCCACGCTCTGTTGGGCGCGGCTGCGGATCAGATCCGCGGCCTTTTCGGCGATCATGACGACCGCCGCATTGATGTTGCCGCAGACGAGGTCGGGCATGACCGAGGCGTCCACGACACGAAGTCCGGCGATGCCGCGCACCCGCAATTCCGGATCGACCACCGATGCCGCATCGACGCCCATGCGGCACGTGCCGGCCGGATGATGCACGGTGATCGAGGTCTTGCGGATATGCTCGTCGATCTCTTCGTCGCTCTCGCATTTCGGGCCGGGGAAGAACTCCGCACCAACGAACGGAGCCATGGACGGCTGGCTGGCAAGGTTGCGCGCAACACGAAAGCCGGCGCGAAGCGACTGCCAGTCGCGCTGCGAGGACAGGAAATTCTGATGGATCAGGGGCGCGGCGACCGGATCGCTGGACGCCAGCCTGACGCTGCCGCGGCTCTCCGGCTGCACGGCAACGATACGGGTCGCAAAGCCGTCGGCGAACGGCGCCTTGAACGGCGACATGTAAGGCCATGCTCCAAGCGGTGCGGCGGTGAAAAGCAGCTGTACGTCCGGCAACGGCCGGCTTGCGTCGCTCTTCAGGAATGCCACGACGCCGCCAGGCACATCTCCCGAAAAGCCCTTTCCGGTGAGATAGGTCTTGACGAAATCCAGCCCGATACGATCGGCCCGCATCATCTTGAGAAACGGTCCCGGTTGTTTGCGACGATACATCAGGATGACCGAAACATGGTCCTGCAAATTCTTGCCGACCTGCGCACGATCGACTTTCGTCTCGATGCCATGCGCCGCGAGCTCGCCGCTGTCGCCTATGCCTGACAGCATCATCAGCTGCGGCGTGTTGATGACGCCGCCGGCAAGCAGGACCTCGCGCCGCGCCACAACTTCATGGCTCGCCCCGCCTCTGGTGTAGGCAACGCCGGTTGCGCGCCCATTCTTCAGCAGGATCTTCGTCGCCATCGCGCCGGTCAGCACCTTGACGTTGCCGCGACGCATAGCCGGCCGCAGATAGGCGGTCGCGGTCGAGCAGCGGCGGCCGTTCGCAATTGTCATCTGCAGGCGGCCGAAGCCTTCCTGTATGGCGCCGTTATAGTCGTCGGTCTGCGGATATCCGGCATCACGGCTGGCCGTCGCGAACGCATCGATCAGTTCGTCCTTGTAGCGGCAGAACTGGGTGTTCAGCGGCCCGCTGCCGCCGCGATACCGGCTTTCGCCTCCTTCCCAGCGCTCCTGCTTCTTGAAGTAGGGCAGCACCTTGTCGAACGACCAGTCCGTCAGGCCGCTTGCCGCCCAGCGATCATAGTCGCCGCGATTGCCGCGCACATAAGCCATGGCGTTGGTTGAGGAAGAGCCGCCGATGACCTTGCCGCGCGCGCATTCGACCTTGCGGCCGCCGACATTGGCCTCGGGCTCGCAGAAATACATCCAGTCGTGGCGGCGTTCGGTCAGGATCTTGCCCCAGCCGAGTGGGATGTGGATCATCGGATCGCGGTCCCAATCCCCAGCCTCCAGCAGAAGCACCGACACGGCAGGGTCTTCGCTCAGCCGGTTCGCCAGCACGCAGCCGGCCGATCCCGCACCGACAATGACGTAGTCAAAGGTTTCGCCAGCCGGCATGCGTGATCCTCGGGAGAAAGACGGTCCGCCGCGATGGCAACCGTCGACATGGGCAGTCAACCATCGCGCAACTGGTGTTGTCAACCATTGCGTACAGTTGTAGATTGGTTGAATTGGTTGAGTGCCGTCGAACAGGTTTTCGTGTCACAATATGATGTCGGGACGTTGAGTCGGCGGTCTGCCGATCGGACAGGAGATTTGGTTTTGAGCGCATTCGAGCCGCAGGTCGGACCATCGGATCTCGACGACATCATCGCCGCGGTCCGCCAGTTGCAGCAGGGCGGCGGCAAGCTTCCGTCCGAGCGCGATCTTGCGGAACATCTGAGCGTCAAGCGCCATCAGCTTCGCAAGGCGCTTGAAGTGCTGCGCCTTTCGGGCGACCTCAAACCGGCGCGCGCCAGGCGGGCGCCGACCGCCCTTCCGAGATATGGCGAGGAATTGGTCAGGGTAACCAATCCGATCGAGGTCCTGGAATTGCGCCTGATCATGGAGCCGGGCCTTGCCCGACTGGCGTCGCTGCGCGCCTCTTCTTTCGAGACGGCGCGGATCCTCGACGCGGCAACCACGCCTGAGAACGCCCCGTCGGGTGAGGTCGACTTCGCTTTCCATCTCGCGATCGTTGCCGCGGCCCGCAACCACCTCGCCGCGGAATTCTACAAGATGCTGCGCCAGGTCGGTGTCGATGCGCGGGTGAAGGTTGCGCGCACCGCGGCACCCACCTGCCCCAAGCGGATCGCCCACCGCGACGGCGAGCATCGCCTGATCGCCGAAGCGATCTCGCAGCGCGATCCCGAAGCGGCAGAGACCGCAATGCGCGCGCACCTTTTGTCCGTGCAGAGACAGATCATGGAACGGTCGAATGCCGGCGCCTTTGCCGCGTGATCGTATCAGCTTCCGACATTGAGCCTGTGCGGGGAATTCCAAATTGAAACGTCATTTCGACGTGCTGGTGATCGGTGCGGGATCCGCCGGCTCGGTTGTTGCCAGCCGGCTCAGTGAAGACCGGTCGTGCCAGGTCGGCCTCATTGAGGCCGGGGCGATGCCGGCCGATCCCGACATCGCCGATCCGCTTAAGTGGACGATGCTCCAGGGCCGCGCCTACGACTGGAGCCACCGGACCGTGCCCCAGCCCTTCACCGCCGACCGCATCCATGAATGGCCGCGAGGCAGGATAGTCGGCGGCTCGAGCTGCCTGCATGCAATGGCCTATGTGCGCGGCCATCCCGATGATTTCGAACCCTGGGCGCAAGCCGGCGGCGAGCGCTGGTCCTATCGGGGGTTGTTGCCGGGCTTCATCCGCAGCGAAGCCTTCACCGCCTTCGATGCGCCGACACGCGGCAAGAGCGGCCCGCTGGACGTCTATCTGCCGGACGCCGAGGTCAGTCCGGTCGTGCGTGCCTACATCGCCGCCGGGCGATCCCTGGGCGCTCCCACCCTGAGCGACCACAACAGCGGCGAACTGGTCGGCACCAGTCCCAATTCACTCAATATACGTGACGGCAAGCGCCTGAGCGTCGCCGACGCCTATCTGCCGTCGCAGGTCATGGCGCGGCCGAACCTGACCTTGCTCGCCGGCCACGAGGTCGAGCACCTGGTGCTGGACGGCCACAAGATCACGGGCGTGAGCGTGGTGTGCGAGGGTGAGACCGGAACACTCTGCGCCGACCGGATCGTCCTTTGCGCCGGCGCCGTATCCACGCCGCTCATCCTCATGCGGTCGGGCATTGGCTGTCCCGATACGCTGAAGCAGGCGGATATACGCTGCCTTGCCGATCGGGGCGATGTGGGCCGCAACCTGCAGGATCATCTGCTGGCTCTCGGAAATGTCTACAGCACGAAAAAGCCGGTGCCGCCCTCCCGCCTGCAGCACTCCGAATCGCTGATGTATCTGCACAGCGACGATCCGACCCGCTCTACGGGAAGTCCCGATATCGTGCTCGCCTGCGTCGTCGCCCCGTCCGCGGCCGAGGGCCTGAAGACCCCGCCCTATGGCTCCGCCTTTACCATCCTGTGCGGCGTCACCCATCCGACAAGCCGAGGGCGCATCACACCAAGCGGGCCGGGCCGCAACGATGCGCCGGTCATCGACCCGCATTATCTCGAAACCGAACACGATCGCGCGACATTCAGGATGGCGTTGAAGCGGGCGCGCATGGTCGGCCATCATGCGGCTCTGGACGAATGGCGCGATATGGAGATCCTGCCAGGCGCCCCGGTTCAGTCCGATGCCGAACTCGATGCTTTCATCGCCAGGGCTGCTTCCACCCATCACCATCCGGCCGGCACGTGCCGGATGGGTCGTGACACTGAGGCCGTCGTCGATCCTGACTTGCGGCTGAACGGCTTCGACAATGCCTTTGTCGTCGACGCCTCGGTGATGCCGGCGATCCCGAGCGGACCGATCAATGCCGCGATCGTCGCCGTAGCCGAAACCTGGGCGGCGTCTTCACGGGCTACCCCGTCGTCAGCGTAACCGCGGCCGCGTCCGACAATTCCCCTGGGTTCCGAATGGCTCTGGTTCCCGGCGAATGTCAGCTATGGAGATGCGTCAGTTCAAACGCGGCTCCGTCCTGGACGCCGGCCATGCGCTGCTCGGCGGACCGGAACATGTCCGCGAACTCCACCTGGTTTTCGAACACCACGCCGCCGACCTTGACGGTCAGGGCATCCTCGGTCCCCTTTGGCGCGAAATAGACTTGCGCGATGCGCGCCTCGATACGCTCGCCGATTTCCCTGGCTTCTGCTTCGGTCGCGCCGGCGAGGAAAACCCCGAACATAGACGTCCCCATGCGTCCAACCAGGTCTTCCGCGCGCACCGACGATTGTATGGTCGAGGCTATGAGCCGCAAGGCTTGATCGCCCCATTCAAGACCAAAGCGCAGGTTGATGGACCGCAGATGCTCCGAATGGATAACCAGGAAGGCGCCCGATTTAGGCCCCGGCACCGACGGCCTTGCCGTTCTTTTTTCGACCATCGACGTGAAGACCGCTCCGTTCAGGCAGCCGGTCGTGGTGTCGAAGGTTGCCGACTTGTCGAGTTCCCGGCGATAGCGACGAAGCTCGATCTGTTTCAATCCAACGAACAGAAAAAGCGGAACACCAAGGACGACAGGCAACAGGATTGCCGTGATCATGCTGCGCCCAAATGGCGTCAGCGCCTCGGAGAACAGGAGCAGATAATTGAGGCCGACGGAAACGCCCAGGATTGCAGTGGTTCCCAGAAACGTCAGCAAAGCGACGCATTTCCATGCCTGGTCGGTGGTGCTCACCATAGTCTTTGTCACTGGCCGATCTCCTGTGGATGGACTGGTATAGGGCCGGTGTGTTGCAATTTCAGTTTCAAGGAACCTTGCAATTTAATCGATTGCGCGATGACCCCATCAAGGCTGCGGACGAAATCGGCTTGCTCCCAATGCATGACCTCGGCTTTGGGAAAAGGACATGCAGAAAAACAAAGATCTAAGCTGCGCCCGTGGCGGTTAACAAACAAAACATCAGGGTTGAATGGCAGGCTATTGTGCCGGGCCGAATATGCCCATCTCAGCCTTCCTGGCTGTCGCCTCCGCCTTGCCGTAGATGCCGCTCGGCAGCGCCGTGGCCCAGCCGTTGGAGACAAGCCAGGCGCCAACATCCTGCTTGCCCAGCCTGCACGGTGCGGCGACGGCAAAACGCTCGACGTCCGGCGGTACGAAACAGTGCAGCCCGCGTCCCCTCAGCCAGGAATTGAAAACGGCGCGTGCGCGCAGGCCGCAAGGCCAGGTGACGTCATGAAACGAGCAGGAGCTGTCGAGATCGATGCCTCGCACTCCGCTGATGACCACCTTGCGGCCCATGGATTCGAACATCGCCGACGATGTGGCAACCGGGCGGTAGAGCAAGACCTCCCGCCAATCCCCAGGCATTGGCGTTTTCGGGGGCACGGCGAGACCGAGCTCGCTGAGTGGCGGACGGGGCTCGGTCCGTTCGATCTCAGCGGGATCAAGCCGTGGCGGAGCGATCAGGTCTTGAGCAACCTTGCGCGCCGGCTCCAGGCGCTGTGCGCCGGCTACCGGGGCAACCGGCCGGATAGGCTGCGTATCGTCAACATCCCGCGACGGGGCACGGACAGGCCGATCGACCGAAAGCAACGCCCCACCTTGAATGATCAACAGTATCCCGGCCAGAAGCAGCAGGCTTCCGAGCGCGATCGCCAAGCGGCTGCGGCCCGGCCTGCCCATCAGCTTGAACAGGATCTCAGGGATTTGCGCCGGTCAGAAACCCGACGTCGATTTGGCAACCAGCTTGAGCGCACCTTTTTCAATCCGATAGAACGGCATCGAGCGTTCGCTGGATCCGTCGGCCCGAAACCGGAACAGGCCGGTCGACCCGCGAAAGCCGTTTGGATTCTCGAGAACCTTTTTGCTGAAGCCATCAGGCCCGATCGCGCTGGCAATCCCTGCCGTCAGGGCAACCATGTCATAGGCATAGGCCACATTGACGTCAGCCGGATAGTTGTATGCCGTCCTGAAGCGGTCGGCGATCGGCCCGGTTTCACTTGGATCGAGCGTGGCGATAAACGCCCCCTCTAAGAGCGGATCCATGGGGTGCTCCAGCCAACGGTTCGTTCCGACGACGGAGACAGTCTTTCCCGGAATGCCCTTCGATTTGAGGGCGGCAAGGACAGGCGACGGACTGCCATTGCCGCTGGCGACAATGACGGCGTCGGGGGCGTCCACGAGTGAGCCCATTTCGTCGACCGCCTTCGCGGCGCCGTCGCCGGCGGAATATCGGAGAGTGACCGCGAGCGCCGCGCCGTAGATGCTGAGGCTGTTTGCGACCCGCTTCTCCATGGCGCCGGCGTTTGGGCCATCCGCGACAAGCAGTACGAACTTCTTGCTGCCTTTCGCGGCTAGTCCCGCAGCGCCCGCGGCGGCGCTGTCCGCTTCGCCAAGGAGCACGGCATAAACCCCGGCGCCACCGGCGAAATTATCGGCGAGCGCCAGGACCGGTGGCCGCTTCGATCCAGACAGCGTGGCAATATGCTGGGCTGCCGTCAGTTCGGTCGGGCCGATCACGACCTTCGAGCCCGTCGTTATGGCCGTTATCGCCATTTTGCCGGCCAGTGCGCTGTCGCCTTTGGTGTCTTCTACCGTCAGCGTAAGCAGTCCATTGCCAATATCCGTCATCGCCAGCTTGGCCGCATCCAGCATCTTCCTGCCGTTTTCGCCCGCTGTTCCGGAGCCGGACAACGGCAGCAGCATCGTGACTTTGGTCGAACCGGTGCCCAGCGACTGGGTCGCCTGGACGGGACCGGTAACAGCGGCCCCATTCTGCCCGGCAGGCGCGGCAACCGCCGCCGGATCGAGCACTTCGGACACGCCGCCTTTCGACTGGCAGCCCGACACGATCGCGGCGAGCGCCAAGGCGATTGCCCATGTCCGCGGACAGTGGACCTGTCGGCCAGCTTCCATGAATGCTCCACCCCTATGTGCCGCCGGATATTGTTCCCGGTCTGGTCTCCAACGCATGTTACGGCGGACTTGCAGTGCCGTCTGTAGTTCTTTTAGCCGCCGAAAAGCCTGCCTCTGAGCGTCCTGATCTGCCTTGCTTGCCCGGCACTTCGATAGTCGGCGCATTTCATGTATCGCGGCCCGGGCACGAACAGGCGGCGCACGCAAACGCCCTTTGCCCCCTTCCCCGGCCAGAATTGGGCAGCGGCTCCACCCTCACCGCCTGAAAAGGCGGAAAAGCCGAACGTCGCCACCGGCAACGGCCCGGTCACTTCAATCCCCTCCCTTGCCAGGATTGCCCGCGCACGCTGGCAGTAGCGGACCGAAAGGGCCGAGAACCGGCTTTCATTGTGCCCGGCGCGATACTTCATGACGGTGGTGCACAGATCGCCCCCGGCCAACCTGTTGGCCTGTGCAAGATATCTGACTCCCAGCGCGATGTTGGTCGCCGGCGCGCTCAGATCGTCCAGAGAACCTCGAAAGCCGAGCATCCTGGCCGTCGCCGGCATCACCTGCATCAGGCCGACTTCGCCGTCGGCGCCTTGCACGCCGGGATCGAAGCCGCTTTCGATCTCCATCACCGCATGCGCCAGCAGCGGCTCCAGGCCATGGATCGATGCCTGGCAGCTGGCAAATGCCTTGAATGTCTGCCGGGTCCACTCCGTGGCCGGATCACAGCGCACTGCCTGCTTCAGGCCGGACGAAAGCTGTTGTTTCACGGATGGTCGTTCCAGCCAGTTGGCACTGGCCGGCGTGACCGTTTGGACAAAGCCAAGCAACACGATCGCGCCCGCGACCGCCTTCAGGAAGGATCCGTCGGCTGTCATGATGGCCAACAGGCGTGGTTCGCCTAGCCGGTCAGTGCATGTACTCGACCATGCGATCGTGAAAACACTCGCATTTGTTGAGGGTGTCTTCGTCCTTGTAGTTCGTCTTGAGGTAGCCGTAAGCCATGCCGCAGGCGACCTTGGCTTCCGATGCCCAGACGAAGACGGGACGCGACGAGTTGATCCACTCCGAACTGTTGGCGGCGGCGACCGACTCGTCCATCAGCTTCACCACTTGCTGCTTCAGATCGACGATGTTGTCGTTCAGCACCAGGTTGGACGTCCCCACGACACGGCAATAATCGCCGGTCGGGCCATCGATGATGTCGGCGGCATACCCCGTCGACCCGACTGCCAGCAACAGCGTCGCAGCGGAAACCAGCAGTCTTGCAGAACGTTTCATGTTGAGCTCCCCTAGATATTAGCGATGTATAACATAGTCGCGTGGCCGTGCGCCATGGCGTTAAACCACGTTTGCAGTCGTCGTATGCTGGGTTACGCCATCGTCGTAGAGCAGCGTGATGGTGTTGGCAGCGGGCAGGTTCGTCAGCGTTGCCACGTCAATGAAATTGGCTCCGCCGGTTGTCCCATTCGCATCTACGCTGAGCGTGCCCGTCCCCGCATCGTAGTTCACGAAGTCACCGATATTAGCCCCTCCGGGTGCTGTGTCGAACAGCCCGGTCAGGTCGATCTTGTCGCCCTCGCCGCCATTGAAGTCAGTGATGAGATCCTTGATGTCGAGATGATCGAGCTTGAACGTGTCGGCGCCAGTGCCTCCGGTAAGCGTGTCTTGGCCCGCGCCACCGATGAGCAGGTCGTTGCCAGCACCTCCATCGAGCGTGTCGTTGCCAGCACCACCGTCAAGGAAGTCGTTGCCACCTCGCCCAATGATGATGTCATTGCCGCCATTGCCGTTAAGATGGTCGATGCCGGACGTTCCATAGATCTGGTCGGCCAGTGTGGCATCGCCATTCACCGTGATCCCGGGGTCGCCTGGATCATGCGAGAAGAAAGAGAAGCTCACTTTGCGCGCCTGGAAATTGCCGCCATCATTGTCGAAATAAGACAGGGTCCAGTTGTCGCCGACTGACGGCGGATGCGTGATCAGGTAGCTGGCAAGCGTTGTGGAGGTGGCATTGCCGCTGCCGTCCAGAAGGTAAATGTGGTCGTAGTCGACGGTCGCCTTCATCAAACCTGTGGTCGGATCGTAGAACCAGCTCTGCTCGAAAGTCCCAGGGCTGGTGTCATCTTCGACGATCGCGAAGCGATCCGAGCCAATTCTGATTTCGACTTGCACTTCCTGCTCACGATGCGAGCCCGCGCTGCTGTCTCCGTAGACACCCGGATTCCGTTCGCCCAAGGGAATAGGCGTGATGAAAGGCGACTCCTGGAAGTCGGTATAGACCACTACCGTCGAGTTGTGTGGATCAGCCAGGATTGCGCTGACCGTCGCTTGCGACAGGGAGAGCGTTGTGATCTGATCGTTGCCCGACGTAAGCGGACTGTTGCCATTGCCAATCTGCGACGTGTCGCTCGGCAGGCTAGTCGGCGGCACTTCGTGGATGCCGACCGTCTGCGCTATGTGAGTATGACCGTCATATACATCCAGCGACAGGTTGTTGTTGACCGTGTCAGTTTGCGATGCTGTTGGCCGATAAACCAGGTCGTCCAGCAAATCGATACCGCCGGACGGATTGTAGAGCACCGTGCCGGCTGTCAGGGCGACATAGGTCACGCCGTTGAAATAGAATGTGCCGGTGGGGATCGTTCCCGTGGCGGTGACAATGAGGTTATCCCCGTCCGCATCCGTCGGAATGGAAACCAGCAACGGATACCCATTCGGATAGCTAGGCGTGCTCAAGGTCTGCTGCGCCGGGTCGCTCGACATCCAGTTCTGGGTGTTCGCGACAACGGGTGCGTCATTGATGTCCGCCAGGTTGATGGTCAGCGTCGTCGTCGACAGGTCGCCGTCGCCGTCCTTGATGGTGTAGACGAACACGTCCGTGGTGTTGGCGCTGATGCTGTGGGTCGTCGACTGGTAGGTATAGGAGCCGTCGGCGTTGAGGTGCAAGGTGCCGTGCAGGCCGGCAATGTCGGTGTTAACACCGGTCGTCACCGCCGTCGTCGTATTGCCGCCCGCTGCCCGCACGCCGTCGATGGTTGCACCGTCGGCGCCGGCAACGTCATTGACCAGCACGCCCGCCGCCGCCGTCACGGTCAGCAGAGCGCCTTCGTTTACATTGCCAGTGTCGGCATGTGCCGTCGGAATGTCGTCGGTGACGTCGATGGTGATGGTGTTGGTGATCGTGTTGCCGTTGGCGTCGGTCGCCTGGTAGGTGAAGGTCTCGACATTGTTGACGGTGTTGGTGCCGTTGTTGGCATCGGCGCCGTCGACCGGCGTGGTCAGCGTGTAGCTGTAGGTGCCGTTGGCGTTGAAGGTCAGCGTGCCGTGCGTGCCGGTGCCGCTGCCCACCAGGGCGTAGGTGTAGGGGCCGGTGCCGCCCGACACATTGTCGACGACCGTTCCGGCGATGGTCTCGGCGGTGCTCGACGGGTTGCTGCCGATCGGCAGCGCCGCCTCGTTGACCGTCAGGTCGTCATTGGAGGCGGCAAGGCCGCTATCCGACAGGTTGATGGTCAAGGTCGTCGTCGACAGGTCGCCGTCGCCGTCCATGATGGTGTAGACGAAGGTCTCCGTCGCGCCGGCCGGCGGGACCACGTTGGGCAGGCCGTCATAGCTGTAGCTGCCGTTGGCGTTCAGTGTCAGCGTGCCGTAAGTGCCGGGAATGCCGGCGCCAAGCCCGCCGCTCACAGGAACCGCGGTGTTGCTCCCGGCGGCCACGCCGACAACCCCGCCGCCCGCCGCCGCGCCGTCGGCGCCGAACACGTCGTCCGTGCCGTCCGTCAGCACGTTGCCGCTCACGATGCCGCCCTCGACAACGCTGTTGGTGTCGGCATGTGCCGTCGGAATGTCGTCGGTGACGTCGATGGTGATGGTGTTGGTGATCGTGTTGCCGTTGGCGTCGGTCGCCTGGTAGGTGAAGGTCTCGA